>CAYWHF010000026.1:0-12265 GCA_964457695.1 uncultured Methylocapsa sp. | reverse complement strand
AAATTTCCCCAGTGAATTAGGCTATGACAAATGACAAGATATCTCGATCATCAGATGCGGTCGAACCCTATGAAGCTTTCGAGCAAAGACTTCATTTTGACTTGATATCCCGTTTTGCAAAAACCCCCGGAGGAAGCGCAGCGAACACTATACTCTAGCGTGGCGATTAGGCTTGTGTCTGCTCGTTCCACAAATTGTTAAAATGCGGTTTTGCCGAAGCCGGTTCTGCGGCTGCAAATTATATTTGAAGAGTCCTTCTGCCGGCGCATGTGGTATTTGGATTGCGCATGTGTTTCGCAAGCGGCATTATGGTCTCTTTTCGGCGAGGCGTTGCATGACTATTCCGGCAAATGAGGCGCAACCGGGTGGCGCGGAATTCGCTGTTTTTCCCCGCGGCGCGTCGCGGCTTTCTCCCGAGGACCGCGCGGCGCTGCAACGTGCCGTCGGCGAGCTCGAACGCACGAGTTTGGCGCTCAGGCTCGGCGCAATTCTGGGCGAGCAGGCGCTCAATCTTGCCTCGCTTATTCCGGCGCCGCTTGCGGATATGGCGAACCGGGCGGCGCAGGCGGCCATTCGCTTAAGCCTCAATCTGGCGCTGAAAAGCCTTGCCGGAAAACCGCTTCAGGATCGGCGGCGCCTGCACAAAAGCCTCGCGGTTTTTGCCGGGGCGGCGGGCGGCGCTTTTGGCGTATCGAGCCTGCCGCTCGAACTGCCTTTCTCGACCACGATTCTGTTGCGCTCGGTCGCGGATATCGCCCGCGCCGAGGGGCACGACCTTGAAGATCCGCGTGCCGTGCTCGGCTGCCTCGAGGTGTTCGCTCTCGGCGGGCGGGCGGCGACGGATGGGAGCTTCAATTTCCGGGATAGCGACGCGCAAGACGCCCGGCTGAAAGATGGTGCCTATCTCGAAACGGGCTATTTCGCCTTGCGGGCCATTTTGGCGAAATCGGTCTCCGAAGCCGCAAGTTATCTGGCCGGGCGCGGAGCGGCAAGCATGGGCGCGCCGGCTCTTGTCCGCTTTGTGGCACAGATCGGAACGCAGTTTGGCGTCGCCGTCTCGCAAAAATTCGTCGCCCAAACCGTTCCGCTGATTGGCGCTGCGGGCGGAGCGGCGATCAATTACGCGTTCGCGGATCATTTTCAGGCGATCGCGCGCGGTCATTTTACGGTGATGCGGCTCGAACGGCGCTACGGGGAACGCATAGTCCGCGCCGAATATGACCGGCTGCGGCAAGCAACATGATATTCAGATGGCGGCAACTCGATATTTCGCGCAAGCGGCCTTAATCAAAAGGGGCATTTGCGCCGGCATTTGCCGCCTTAGGGCTGGCGCCATGGGATTCCCTCATCGGCGCGCGCGCCTCATCGTCACAGTCGCCACCGCTTTTTTTGCGCAAATCTTGGCGTTGCCGGGAAACGCGCAAGCCGGATTTTTCGACCAATTATTCGGCCCGCTGTTCCGGCCGCCCGTTTACAGGGCGTACCCGGCCTATCCCCCATGGGGTCCCCCGCCGGGATACCGCTGGCGCTGGCATCGCTGGGGCCATAATCACGCCCGAAATAGCCCAGGCCGGGGAAGATTCATCATTATCGAAAGGCCAGACGAAGCCGAGGAACGGCAGCAGCCCGTGCAACGGCAGGAGCCCGTGAATATTATGGAAGACAACAGCTTGCAGCCGGGCGATGCGGTGATGACCGAGACCGGAATTCGCATTTTTGTTGGCGATCCTGGCGATTCCCACGGCCCAGAGGATTTTATACAGCCATCGGAAATCAGAGGGCTTTCCAAAATTGAACGGAAGGCCCTGACGGCGTTGGACAGCAACGGGTCCGCGTCCGACTTGACCGGCGGCATCGTCACAGGACGCTCGGCAAGTGATAGAAACATTACGCCAGGAGAAATGATCACGGACGCCAAAGGCCGGGCGATTCGCCACGTCGGCCCGTAAGCCCTCGCCCTTGGATCATCCGCAGGCGGCCCTCGCGCAGCTTCGCCAGCGATCTCGCGGCGGCAGGCTCAGAGTGCTGCTCGAATTACGTCAATTGACCCGCCAAGCCGGTTGGATAAGGTTAACGACAGCGGTCGATTCACTTGCGTACCGCCTCGCTGATCGACCGCTGATTCTTTATCTCCCGCACTAACCGCGGCATGAGCCTTCTGCGATGTGTCAACGGCCAGGGCGTGGAAATTGCACGCGAATCGGACCTCGTCACCCGCGGCTTGGGATGGCAGCATTTCGGTTCATACTGCCGCTTTTGGAGCGCTATTACGCCCGTCACCGTACCTACCGGCTTAATAGCACATTCGCGGCGGAGCGCCTTCACGCGGTGCGCTCGGAGCTTGAGCGCGGTGCAACCGTCTATCTCGCAGGCATCTCCGGCGGGGGCCCGCATAATTCGGGGGTTGCGCTCGTGGAGGCCTCCCTTGAGCGGGGAATTCGGCTCATTTGCAATCACGAAGAAGAGCGATTCTCAGGCAAAAAACACTCGACTGAATATCCCCGCAATGCAATCGACGCAGCTGTTAAAACCGCCGATCGCCTCGGCATAGCGCCAGACCGGATTGCTGCCTGGCTCGGCACCTGGGACTACCCTGCCTTCGGCTCCACGCTGATCCGAATCTTGTTTGAAGAGCTTCCTGGGTCGCTTGGCCTGCTGCGCCTCAACGAGATTCCTACATTCAACCTGCGCCGCAGTATCAAGGCGGCCCGGGCCGCCAATACGCTTGGTCAGCAGCTTGGCGCCAGTAAACCTGTGCCTATCATTGGCATGCCTCATCACGACAATCATGCGTGGTTTTCCTTCAGCGTCTCGCCGTTCGCCCGCAGCAAGACACCGGTCATGATCGCCGTTCTCGATGGAATGGGTGATCTCGGGGCTATCTCGCTCTACCTCGCGGAGCACGGCACTCTTCGAACGCTTCGCTGCAATTGCAGCACTTTCGACTCGCTGGGTTTTTTCTACACTGTGATCAGCATGACTCAAGGCGGCTGGACTTTCCTGAGTTGCGAAGGCCGGTACATGGGAGCAGCCGGATTCGGCAACGGAGACCGGCTGACGAATCCCTTCTACCCATCGCTTGCAAGGATATTTTCTCTCGAACCCGGCGGCCACGTCAATCTCAACCGGGCGCTGGCCAACTGGCACAGCAGCCTCGCCCGGAAGCCTTACACGCGGGAACTCGTCCGCATTTTGGGCAAGCCGATCCCGCAGGAGCAAATGTGGAATCCCGATGCCATTCTCCGCGTCGAGGAGAAGGATCAAGCGCCGGACATGCAGGAGCGGCTCGACAAAGCTGCGGCGGTCCAGATGGTGTTCGAGGATGCACTTTTTCACATCGTCGACTATCTGATACGTGAAACAGGAAGCGACCGGCTCATTCTGTCTGGCGGCACCGCGCTCAATGCAGTCGCAAACATGCGGCTGCTCGATCGCTTCGACGCGGCCTATTATAAACGCACGCTGGGCAAAAACACGCGGCTCCATCTCTGGGTTCCTCCAGTTCCTGGCGACGCAGGTGTCACAATCGGCGCCGCCTACATGTTCGCCCACATGGCGGGTGCACGAATTGGCCCGGCGCTGGAGCACGCGTTCTTTTGCGGGTTTGCACCAACCGAAGCGGAAATTCGCGCGGCACTCGACGATGCTCCTGATATCGCATGGAAGTACCTGGGTGATGCTGCCAGCCCGGAACAGAGGAATATCCTCGCCGACTTCATGGCTTTTATGACCGCTCAGGACGGCGTCTTCGCAATATTCCAAGGACGCGCCGAAACCGGGCCGCGCGCGCTCGGGCACCGGTCAATCGTCGCCAACCCGTGCAATCCGCGCATCCGGGACGTGCTGAATCTGCGGGTAAAGTACCGGGAGGCGATCCGTCCTTTAGCTCCAATGATGACCTTGGAGGCCGCTCAACAGTTTTTTGAGCTTTCGGACGGCGCTTCGGACGACAATTACAACGCCTACAATTACATGGTCCTAACAGCACGATCCAAGCCCGAAGCGCGCAGGCGCATTCCCGCCGTCATTCACGCCGACGGTACGGGGCGTCTCCAGATCGTGCGCGAGCACACCGATCCGCTGACCTATGCCTACCTCAAGGCGCTTGGCCGCCGCATTGGCATCGAGGCCGCGGTGAATACGTCCTTCAACGTCGCCGGCCCAATCGCCCAGAGCGCGGCCCAGGCGATCAATACTCTTCGGCGATCCAAGGGGATGGACGCCGTGCTCATGTTCGCCGAGGAGGGCCCGGTGTTTGCTGCCTGGCACACAGGCGCAACGGAGGCTGTGTCGGGTGGTGAACGGTCCCTCAAGTGGCTCGCCGAATGGCAAGCCGAAACCGGAGCTGCGCACCACCTTTAGCCATGAACGTGCCTGACGTCACGCCCGGCATCGTCACCGGGCGCTCGGCAACCGAATGCACCCGCTCGCGCGCCGGCTACCCGCCGGCGCCGCTTTGCATTGCCCTCAAAACATCACCGGCAATCGCTTTGGTGATTCGGCTTTGCCGCGCCAAAGCCTCCCGGTCGAGTGCATCGACAAAGGAACGAGCCGCATCGAGTGAACGCTCCAGCCGCAGCGCGATGTAAGAGATCACGCCGGTATCGACGGCTAGCTGCCGCTCGATCAGGAGTTTTAGGAGGACTGCCCGCATCAACTCATCGTCGGGCAAGCCGATTGCGACAGAAGGCGCAAGCCGCAGCCGCGACAAGAGGTCGGCGGTCTGCAAGTTCCAGCAATCCGGTGGCGTTTTCGCGGTAAGGACCAAGGACGCATCGCGCTCCCGCATGAGATTGACGAGATGGAAAAGTTGCGCCTCTGCGATGCCGATTGCGTCGGCGTCCTCGATAAGCAGCGGCCCTTTTGAAGCAAGCGCATCGATGTCGGCTGCCGGAATGGAGGAAGCCGTTGCTATGCGAGCATTCGCGCGCGAAGCCCAAAGCGCGCCAAGATGGCTCTTTCCCGCCCCGGCGGGGCCAATGAGGATCAGCAAAGGATCCGGCCAGTTTGGCCACAGTTCGATCATCCCAAAAGCTTGTTCATTGGATTGCGAAATGAAGAAGTTTTCAGGCTCATAACTGGGATCGGGAGCAAGTTTCAGCGTCAGCTGAGGATGCGCCCGGCGCGCTTGGCGCAGGTGTTCCGATGCCACGTCAACGATCCTCTTTGCGGGGGATGGCCGCACGCGTTTGCAGCCGGGTATCGGGAGTAGCGTCGCCCGTGTAAAGTTCGCTTTCGCGGTAGCGGGCGATTGCAAAACGCAAGATGACGCCCGCCGCCGCGGCGAGCGGTACTGCGGTAATGAGGCCGGTGAAGCCGAAGAGGCTCCCAAATGCCAGAAGCGCGAAAATTAGCCAAACAGGATGAAGCCCGACGGATTCGCCAACGAGCTTCGGCGACAAAATATTGCCTTCGAGAAATTGGCCGGCCAAAATGACGGCAAGGGCAAATGCGAGCAAATGCCAAGGCGGCCAAACCTGCACGATCCGGACCGTCGCAGAAAACAGGAGCGCGGTCAAGGAGCCGACATAGGGTATGAAGCTCAAGATTCCCGCCATGATGCCGATGAGAAGCCCGAAGTTCAAGCCGACCAGCGACAGCCCAATTCCATACCATAATCCGAGAAAGAGACAGACCAGAGATTGACCGCGCAAGAATCCCGCCATCGCGGTGTGGATTTCGCGCGCAAGCTCGCGCACCGTCTCGCGATGACGCATAGGAACGAGCCCATCAATGGTTGCAACCATCCTGTCCCAGTCGAGGAGCATATAGAAAGTGACAACAGGCGTCACGACGAGGAGAGAGATCAGATTTATCAGCGCGGCGCCCCGGGTCAAAATCGAGCGCAAAAAAGACCCGGCCCATTGCGCGGCCTGGGCAACGAGGTCATTGGTGGCGGTCGCGAGTTCGGCGCCGGCGTCCTTGCCAACGCCGAGTTTGTCTAACAGACCGCCGCTGTACTCGCGAGACAGGCGTTGGATCTCGCCCGAAATCAGTCCCTGCAGTTGCACGGCGTAGCCCGGAAGCGCCTCGATGAAACTCGAAAGCTGGCGCCACAGAACCGGCACGAGAAGGATTGAGAGCAAGATCAGGACGAGCGCGAAGCAGGCGATAATGACAAGCGTCGCGCCGAGCCGGTTCATACCAAACCGTTCGAGCCGTTCAACGACAGGATCGAGAAGGTAGCCAAGTACCACGGCAGCCACGAAAGGCAGGAGCACGCCGCTGAAGAGCCACAACAGCAGCACAAGAAGCAAGAACGCACCGGCCCAAAAACCGGCCTGCAGCTCGACTCGCATAGGCGTTTCTAATTCCCATCAACCGGTTGCGGGTATCTTTTCCATAACATGGTATGCCACAGGCGATCCAGGATTGTGACCGGAATCAATACCAAGCCAAAATATCAAAAATTCATGTGTTTGATCCATTGGCTCAAATAGGCTCCCATCGAGGCAAGGGTCAGCGCCGTAACCGTATAAAGCAACACGTCGAACCAGACACCGGCCGGAATATCGAAGGCCTTCGCGCCAAGCACCATCGCCGCAAAGCTAATCTGAGCGGCAGTGTTGAGTTTTGAAATCATCAGCGGCTTCACCTTTACGGGCTTTTGCATGATGAGCGATATCATGAACGCTCCGACAATCATGACATCCCGCGCGACGACAAGAATCGTGATCGTCGCGGGGAGCACCGAGACAGTTGCGAGCGCGACATAAATGGATACGATCAGTGCCTTGTCGGCCAGGGGATCGAGATAGGCGCCGAGTTCGCTTCGAAGATCGAAGGTCTTGGCAAGCCAGCCGTCCACGGCATCCGAGATGGCCGCGACAAGGAACACCACGCATGCCTGCTTCCACTGGTGCGTCGCAATCAACGCAACAATCGCTGGCGCGAGTAAAAGGCGGCCCAGCGAAATCAAATTTGGAAGGCTGCGGAAGTACAAAATCATTGGCGCACTTTGCTGAGGCCCGGCAATCCCCAGGATCTACCCTAAAAGAATTTTGGCGCCCTTGTCTTGGCAGGCGCCAGGGTTTACAGCAAGCCGTAAACGACCGCTCCGGAAATTACGAAAAAATTTGTCGATTCTGCCGTTTGACGCTTTCGGCCTTGCACGGGTGGCGCACGGCTCGAATAGATTTGGCGAAAGCAGACCGGAAACGGACGCGCGATGCGAAGCGAAAATGGCCTCACCTATGCGGCTGCCGGTGTGAACATCGACGCAGGCAATGCTATGGTCGAAAGAATCAAGCCGCTTTTGCGCGCGACGAAGCGGCCCGGCGCGCAAGCAGAAATCGGCGGCTTTGGCGGCGTTTTCGATCTGAAGGCCGCGGGCTTTGCCGATCCACTTCTTGTCGCCGCCAATGACGGCGTGGGCACCAAGGTCAAGATCGCCGCATTGACCGGCATTCACGGCACGATCGGAATCGATCTTGTCGCCATGTGCGTGAACGATCTTGTCGTGCAGGGCGCAGAGCCGCTCTTTTTTCTCGATTATTATGCGACCGGAAAGCTCGATCCCGTCCTTGGGGCGGAGGTCGTCAAGGGCATTGCGCAAGGCTGTATCGAGGCGGGCGCGGCGCTCATCGGCGGCGAGACCGCGGAGATGCCTGGCCTTTATGCCGGCGAGGATTACGACCTCGCGGGTTTTGCGGTCGGCGCGGTCGAACGTGGCAAGCTTTTGCCGCGCGCGAACATCGCGCCGGGCGATTGCCTGCTGGGGCTTCCTTCGTCTGGCCTTCATTCCAACGGATTTTCGCTGGTGCGCAGAATCGCCGCCAACACGTCTCTGGCCTGGACAGATCCCGCGCCTTTTGCGCCGAAATGGTTGCTTGGAGAATCCTTGCTCACGCCGACACGCATATATGTGAAGCCAATCCTTCGCGTGCTGGCGGAAACCTGTGGGGTCAAGGCCCTGGCGCATATTACCGGGGGCGGTTTCGGCGATAATATTCCACGCGTTTTGCCAAAGGAGCTTGGCGCGGAGATAAATCTCTCCGCCATTGCGGTCCCCGCGGTTTTTGCATGGCTTGCGGGCGAGGGCGCCATCGCCGAGCAAGAAATGTTGCGCACGTTCAACTGCGGCATCGGGATGGTTGCTATTGTCGAGTCTGGCCAAAGCGCCGAGGTTTTGCAGGCGTTTGAGGAAGCCGGCGAAAACCCGGTCATGCTTGGCCGCGTCGTGCCCGCCGATGCGGGAGCCCGTGTCGTCTACCGCGGGCGGCTAAACTTGTGAGCCTTTCGCGCAAACGGACGGCGATCCTCATCTCCGGGCGCGGCTCTAACATGCGCGCCTTGATCGAGCACGCGCGGGCCCCTTCGTTTCCCGCCGAAATTTGTCTTGTTTTGTCGAACCGGCCGGAGGCGGCTGGATTGGCGTTCGCGGCGGAGAGCAACATCCCGTGCGCGATTGTCGACCATAAGGTTTATGCCACGCGCGAGGAATTCGAGAAGACGATGCAGGCCGTGCTCGTGCACCATCAGATCGAGATCGTCTGTCTTGCAGGTTTCTTGCGGCTTTTGACGCCTTGGTTCGTCGCGCAATGGCAGGGCAGGCTCCTAAACATTCACCCTGCCCTTCTGCCCGCCTACCGGGGCTTGCATACGCATGAACGCGTTTTGGCGGATGGCGTAAAAATCCACGGCTGCACCGTGCATTTCGTGTCGCCAGGAATGGACGAAGGCCCGATCATCGCCCAGGCGGAGGTCCCGGTTCTCGACGCCGACACAACTGAATCGCTCGCCGCGCGCGTGCTTGCGCAGGAGCATATCCTCTATCCGGCGGCCCTCGCGCGCGTTGCCGAAGGGCTGCTCTCAGTGCAGGTCAATCGCGTGTCAAGCAGCGGTGTGGTGAGCGAATCCGCTCCTTTACGGTTTCCGCTCGCGTAATATCTACATAGTTGGTACATCGTTGATTTGGCCGGCTTTTTCTTCTTCAGGCGAATAAAGCTCACCTGTTGGAATCTCTTCGTTCACTTCTTTTTGCAGGTCACTCAAGCGTTTCCGATTTGGATGTGGGTCATCTAAAGAAACAAGGTTGTCAAGACTATCCTGTATATTCTTGATTCTTTCACGAAGATCTTTGGTAAGTTCGCGTCGGACGCGGATCTGACCGACGATTCTTTTCAACGCGGCGGATCGTGCGCTATAATCCGCAACCAATTTGGCGTAACGCTCTGTTTCCTTATCGAAGGCAAAGAAAGGTTTAAGAATCGCAGCAACCGCAGCCGCTTTGCTAAATAGGGCAAATTTGCTTTGCCAAAGTCGGTATCCGAAAATACTTTAAGAGTTGCAAAGCTACTCGAAGCGCCTACTGCAACAACAACATCAAAAATTAAAGCATACGTTTGCGTAGAGGCGAGCCGCCACCCATAGTACTTCTCGTTTAGGCGAGCTGTCCAGTAATCATCATATAACTCTTTCAGCTCTGCACACTCGTCGAACTCTCCGATAATTGTATCTGGCATCACCGTATTCATTTACATGGCCATGGTACTGTCGGATTCACACAGGGACTGCCCTTAGGTTTTGGCCAGTCCGTGGGGGGAACGGCCTGTGGATATCTCCAATCTCCTGGGCTGGTCAAACCTCCTCCGCCGGTATCCCGTCCTCCGTGGTACAGATTTGATCCGCCACCTTTCTCGGGCTGACTCTGTATTAGGGGAGGACTGGCTCCCTCCTCCTTAAACTATTTCTGCGTGGGCCGTAAAAATCTGCGCCGTCATTCCAAGCAGCCAGAGCAACGCGGAAATTATGATGAGTCTCTCCATAATTCTGACTCGTACCTCCCGGATACGCGGCATGGCGTTGCCTCCGAAGCTTTAAATCTTCTTACCCTTTCGACAAGGGCGAAAACTCTGGATCTCACCAATGTAGCTTCACTATATACAGGGCGCTTACGAATCGAAGTCAAGCGCCCAGGAGACAGAGTTCGCCTCATAAGCGCGTGTCCCGTCAGGGCTCACGGCGACCGCAGAGGGGCCAGACCCCTCTGCGACCGTGGCGACCACTGTGTTGGTGGCCGCGTTGATCGCCGAGACAGTGTTGGAACCATTATTCGCCACATATGCGAAGGCCGCCGCCGTCGGCCCGGCACTGTGCGTGATGCCCAGCACAAACGGGGCGCAAAAGGCGACAGCCCACGACGTGAAGCTACTCTTTCGATTGTGGCCCACTGTTTCCCTCCTGCGCAGTGTCTTGAGAACAGCGTTGGAACAACGCTTTCCTGAAGATCCATCATTGCAGAGCATCTGGTCGGGCGCGTCTCCTGAAAAGGGGATGCCAGTCTCGAAGCCGCTGCTTTAGGTCTTGGCCGTTTCTCCGCGCAAGCTCAAAGCTGCGAGCGATTCATTTGGCAATGGTTTATACCAACCGGCGAAATCATGATCTATTGGGATGGAACAGAAGTGAACGCAAGGCTCCGGGGCCCGCCTTATTGATCTCGTGAGCGCCATTGTCCCGTTTTCTGCTATTATTGCCGAAATGAACGCGAAGCACAGGCGCACGCTGGAGGCAATCTATGCCCGTCCTGTTCCATCAAATCTTCGCTGGGCGGAAATCGAATCTCTCTTGGCCGCGCTCGGGGCGGAGTGGTCGGAGGGGCGCGGTTCGCGCGTGCGGTTTTTGCTAAAAGGCGCGGAAGCGGTATTCCATCGCCCGCATCCGGGCCCGGACATGGACAAAGGCGCCGTTGCAGCAGTTCGCCGCTTTCTCGAAAGCGCGGGAGTGAAGCCATGATCCTCAAGCACGATGGATATATCGCCGAAGTCGGCTACGAAGAGGGCGACACGCTCATGCACGGCAGCGTGTTGAATGCGCGCGCCGTGCTGCATTTTGCCGGCCGCGATATCGAGGCTTTGAAGGCAGCATTTGCGGAAACCATCGCCGACTATCGCGCATGGTGCGAGGAGCGCCGCGTCGAGCCAGAAAAGCCTTATTCGGGCACGCTTTCGCTGCGTCTTTCCCCCGAGCTGCATCGCCGCATCGCCGAGCAGGCCGCCAAAGCCGGCGAGAGCATCGATCAATATATCGCGGAAAGGCTGGAAGAGTCGGCCTAATACCAAGTCTCTTTGTTAACGACTCTTACCGTCATGGCTCCCACAGCCGCATAGTCTATCGCGGCAAATGTCGGCGATTTTTCAGCATAAGGTAAATCGAGAAGACCGCTGCCGCCGCGAGCAGATGTTTTAGCGTATGGCCCGAGAATGCGTTATCTGTCGCAGCGAAGATGGCAACGTCATAAATCTCCGCAAATTTGGCAAGGAGGTAGAGGCAAAGACCAACGGCAAGGAAATAACGGTGCGAGTATGTGCCCGGAAACAATGCCAAAATGACCGCAACGGCTGCGAGCGAAAAGAATTGTATCCATCCGTAAAAGCGAAGGTCATCGTAGAGGAGCCACCAGACTAGACTGCCGATCCCTAGTGCGAGTGCCAAGGGAAGTGCAAAGACCTCGATGTTCCGGTCCATGTGCTCGCTTGCGACGGCAACGACAAGTCCCATGAACCCGGCGGTCATGGGCAACCGGTCCCAGAACAAGGCTTCGTTGCCAGGGCGCCAATGGTAATATGCCGACCCCACGGCAACACACGCAACACTAAGAAAAACCACCATCCAAGAAAGCCTTGCCCTGGTGGTCTGCGATTGGCAACAAAGCCTCAAACCGAAAAGCCCAATAGGCAAGAAGGCAATGTTTGAAACGACGTTGGAAAAATTTGGTATTCCAAGAAATTGCCGCCGGTCAGCGAAAACATGATAGGCCTGATCCTGGCCGATAGGGTTTATCGAAAGGACCGCCAAAAACGACGCCGCCGCGATGACGAACAACAAGACGATACGCCGGTTTTGCACTGACGGTTACATCTCCCGAGCGCTTCGGCTAGCGGGCTGCAGGATCGCGGCCAAAATTGCACCAAGCTCCCGCCGCACGCGTGCTCAGGCGGCAAGATCGGCGATGACGGCGTCGAGCACGGGAAAACCTTCCGCGCTGACGCGCAGGCGTCCGCGCGGCGTATATTCGACCATGCCTTCGGCAATCAATGACGCGACCCGGCGGGGATCGAGCCCACGCCCGGACATGGCTTGAAATTCTGCCGGTTCGATCCCTTCCGAAAGCCTCAGCCCCATGAGTAGAAATTCGTCGCCCTGCTCCTCCGCAGACAAATAGTCGTCCTCGACCAGGCCGTGCCCATTGTTTTCAACGGCGGAGAGCCATGTCTCGGGATGGCGTTCCGCCGCTTGCGCGCGGCGGCCGCCAGGGGACAAAATC
>CAYWHF010000025.1:0-12414 GCA_964457695.1 uncultured Methylocapsa sp. | reverse complement strand
AGGCTTGCTTTGGAAATTGTCAATTTACTGGCGTCAAACGATAGAGCAAAGTCTGTCCGCCACAATGAATCCGGCTCCATGAATCGACCCTTACATTTTCGGGATATGAAACGTCGCGGCGAGCCGATCGCCGTGCTGACCGCCTATGACGCGCCGACGGCCAAGATCGAAGAAGCCGCGGGCGTCGACATTATTCTTGTCGGCGACAGTGTCGGCACGGCGATGCTAGGATACGCCAGCGAAAGAGAGGTCACGGTTGCCGACATGTGCCATCATGTCGGAGCCGTCCGGCGTGGCGCACCCAAAACCAAAATCATCGCCGATTTGCCCCATCATAGCTACGATACGCCCGAGAGCGCGGTCAAAAGCTCGCGCTCCCTCATTGGCGCCGGAGCCGACATCCTAAAATTCGAGGGAGCGCAGTTGGAAATTCTCGAGGCGCTCGTGCATGATTCAATCGAAGTTTGCTGCCACTTGGGGCTCGAGCCGCAGCATCACGACGGCAAGGGCGTCAAGGGCCGCAAGGCCGCCGAAGCCTCGCGGCTTTTGCACGATGCGATTGCCCTTGACCAGGCCGGAATGGCACTACTCGTTCTCGAACTTGTGCCGGAGGAGGTCGCCGAGCGCGTGACGAAATCGGTTGCCGCACCGACGATTGGCATTGGCGCGGGGCGCAAAACAGACGGGCAAGTTCTGGTGATCACCGATGTGCTTGGTTTCACCCGCGCAAACTACCATCACAACCGGCGATACCAAGAATTTGGCCGGCTCATGCTGGAGGCGGCACAGGCTTACGTCACGGAGGTCCGTTCCAAAAATTTTCCGGCTGAGGCAAACATATTCTTCATGGACAAAGACGAGCTCGCGAAGTTTTATAAAGATAATTCTTAAGGCTCCCCGCCAAGGATCGCCTTCACCCGCCTGGCTGCCTTGGCAAAATCTATCCGCCCTGCATATTGCGCCTTGAGCGCGCCAATGACCTTTCCCATGTCCTTGACGGAGGAAGCTCCCGTCTCGGCGATGGCGGCGGCAATCGCCGCTTCCACTTCCGCCTCGCTCAATGGTTGCGGCAAAAAACTGTTGATGATCGCAATTTCTTCCGCTTCTTGCGTCGAAAGGTCGAGCCTCCCGGCTTTTTCATAAATTTCCTGCGATTCCTTGCGGCTTTTCGTCATTTTCTGCAGCAGCGCCAGTATGTCTTCATCGGACAGGGTTTTGCCTTGGCCCCGCGCCTCGATCTCCCTGTCCTTAAGCGCCGCCAGGATCATGCGGATCGTGTCGACACGACGCTTGTCGGAGGCCTTCATCGCGGCCTTGAGCTCGCTCTCAAACCTCTCCCGCATCGAAAAAACTCCTGGCAGCGAATTTGACGTCCGGCATGCGCCGCTTTATCGAACACTTGGACGGAATTAGAGCGAAGATGATGGGCAGGCAAGAGCAAGCTTTTTCTGCCTGGTGCGAACCGCGCGCAACCGCGCTACTCGTTTTGGCGGATGGCACGGTGCTGGAGGGCTTCGGGCTAGGCGCTGCCGGTTCGGCCGTCGGCGAAGTCTGCTTCAACACGGCGATGACCGGCTATCAAGAGATCCTCACCGATCCCTCCTATACCGGGCAGATCGTCACATTCACCTTTCCCCACATCGGCAACACCGGCGTCAATGACGAGGATGTGGAAACGAACAATAGTGCGGCGAATGCCGGCGCGCGGGGGGTCATTGTCCACGCGCCCATTACGCACCCATCCAACCACCGGGCGACGGGCGATTTTGGCGAATGGCTGAAGAAGCGCGGCATCGTCGGCCTTTACGGCCTCGATACGGCCGCGCTCACGGACCTCATCCGCGAAAATGGCATGCCGAATGCGGTGATTGCCCATGCGCCGTCCGGCGACTTCGACCTCGACCATTTGCGCGCAATGGCGCGGGATTGGCCGGGACTCGTCGGCATGGACCTCGTTCCGGAGGTCAGCTGTACGCAACGCTTCTACTGGACGCAAGCGGCGTGGGTGCCAGGCAAGGGTTTTGCCGCCGCGGGACCTGCAACCTACAAGGTGGTTGCCATCGACTACGGGATCAAGCTCAATATCTTGCGGCTTCTGACTGATGCCGGTTGCGCCGTTACCGTGGTGCCGGCCGATACTCCGGCGGAGTCGATTTTTGCTATGCGGCCCGATGGAGTCTTTCTCTCCAACGGTCCAGGCGATCCCGCCGAGACCGGGAAATACGCCGTGCCGGTCATCCAATCTCTCTTACAGAGCGGCGTGCCGACGTTCGGGATTTGCCTTGGCCATCAGATGCTGGCGATCGCAATCGGCGCAAGGACGCTGAAAATGCACCAGGGCCATCATGGCGCCAACCATCCCGTGCAGGATTTTACGACCGGCAAGGTCGAGATCGTTTCGATGAATCACGGCTTTGCCGTTGATTCTAAAAGCCTGCCGGCACATGCGCGCGAAACCCACAGATCGCTGTTCGACGGATCAAATTGCGGTCTTGAATTGACGGACCGCCCCGCCTTTTCGGTCCAGTACCATCCGGAAGCCTCGCCCGGTCCGCGCGACAGCCATTATTTATTTACCCGCTTCACTGCCATGATGGAAATGGCGAAAACGGCGAAGGCCGTCCGCCACGAATGAGAAGAGCGCCTGTCGGCAATTGGGGCCATCGATCATCGATCGAGCCACGTAAGCCAAGCGGCTATCTTCACTAAAACCGACGTCTTGACTGTGCAACTCACGCGAGCTTGCCCGCCGCATGCGCAAGCAAAGTGTAAACCTTGCCTGTCTCAGACAAGAGGTAGGACTTAGCGACCGCCGCATTTGCCTCATCCTGCCCGAGCTCCGACAACAGCCGGTCGAACTCCTGCACGTAACGGTCGACGGTGGCATGGAATTCCGGATCGAGCCGGTAGCGCCTGCGGATCTCGTCAAAAGCCTGGGGCCCGCGGCCGACATAGATTTGCCGGGAGAAGGCGTTGGCTTCACCGCGGCGGTGACGGTCCCAGGCGTCGGCGGCGGCGGCATGATCGATCATCCTCGTGACGTCGAGGGAGATGGCGTCGAGCCGCTGGGGCGGTTGCGCGGGCTTCGCCGGGGGACCTTTAGAAACCCCGGTTTCCCCGCTGTCCACGCGCGCCAAGAGATCGGAGATCCAACCGGCGCCGCGTCCGGAGGTTTTTGCATTGGCTGGACGTGCTGCCGCGCGAGGTGCTTGCGCTTGCGAACGAGGCTGCTCGGCCGGGCGAGGGGATTCTGGCCGCCGTGAAGGCATTGCGGGCGCGTTGGCATTGGCTTCCGCGCCGGCCGGTGCCGGTTGAGAAACGTCATAGGCGCGGCCAGAACGTGTTACAATTTCACTCAGTTCCTCGAGCGCCTTGATCTGATCGGCGACCACGCGGCGCATGGATGCCGCCTGCTGGGTGGTCTCTCTCGGCAAATCGGCTGCGCCCCGGCGCAGGGCTTCGCGAGTCTCCTCCAGCTCGCGCTGGACCTCGCGCGACATTTCGCGCAATTCCGCGGCCGCAGTCTGGAAACGCCCAGCGGTCAGAGCAAAGTGGCTTTCGATTTCTGCCTTTGCCTCTTCACATGCGGCGCGGAGCTCGGAGGCCGTGCGTTCCCGTTCCTCGCCGATACTGGCGCGGATACCGGCGTATTCGGCCTCGATGGTGCCGCCGGAAGCCTGCGATGTTTCGGCCAGCACGGCGCCTATGTCGCGCGCGCGCGCTTCCGCTTTCTCAAACAGCTCCTCGATGCGTCCCGCAAAGGAATGGACGAGTGCTTCCAAATCGTCGCGGCGACTCTTCATGCCGTTGAGGAGCGAATCGATGGTGTCGCGCTGCATGCGAAGTCTTTGATCAATCTCCCCCTGCTCGCGCGAAAGTTCATTCGCCGAAGCCGTCAGGCTTTCCCGATGCTGCGCAATCGTCTCAGCGAGGCTGCCTGCTTCGTCAATCGTCGTCCGGGTAGACTGATTAAACTGCGCGATGGCTCCGGCAACATGCGTCAGAGTCGTGCGGAAATCGTCCATGCCATGGCTGAGAGAATGCTCCGCCGCCGCGAATTCGGTACCGGTTGCGCTAATCGCGCTTTGCAGGTCTGCGCTGTTGTTGGCGAGACGGTCGATGATTTCGGCCATTCCGGTCCGCAGTCTTTCATTTGTTTCGACGAGGGCCGCGACTGCCGCGGAAGCGTCGGTGTCGATTGCCGACCGCAAACGCGCTGTTGCTTGCTCGATCGCCGCGGTGAGTTCGTTCTGCTTTTCTCCGAGCTGCTGAACAATCGCGTATCCGCCGCCATCAATCGTGCTTGTGACAAATTGGCTTAGATTTGCCATTTCGAGAGCGAGCTCATTGGCTTTTGATGTGAGCGTATCGATGAGCTGTTTGCCGCGCGTATCGAAAAGCTCGCGCAAATCGGTCGAACGGGCTGCCAACGCCTGCTGCAACGCACGGCCACGCTCTCCGAGTGTGCCTTCGAGCTCGCCGAGGCGGCCAGCCAGGGCGAAGCTAATATCGTTAACGCGCTGGGCAAGCCCCGCGCCAATCTGTTCCGCGCGGCCGGCGAGCGTGGTGTCGAGATCCTCGACAGCCTGAGCGATTGTTGCGCGGATTTCGTCGGCCCGCCCCGCGAGCAATTGTCCGATGTGCCCTTCTTCGCGATCGAGAGCGGCGTTGATATTACCTGCATGGAGACCGAGCGTCTGATCAAGCTCTTGTGTCCGCGCTGCAAGCGAATCGGCGATTGCGCGGCTCGTCTCGTCGAGATCGCCGGAATAATTCACAAGCCTTGCGACGACGCGTTCCTCAAACTGCGCGACCCGGCCATCCAAATTCGCGGCGATTTCGTCGGCGCGGCCGCCGAGCAATAGATTGAGCTCTTGCGCCTTGACGGAGATCGTTTGAACGATCGCGTCGGCATGCGACGTCATTGTTGCGTTGATTTCCTGTGCCTCGTCGTGCAGCGCCCGAATCACATCCCCGCCACCTTCGCCAAGCGCTCGTGCGATGTCGAGCGCTCTGCTTGCCAAGGACTCGCCGAACAGCCGCGCGCGCGATTCAAGACCCTGGTCGACACGCGAGATGAGCTCGTCGAGGTTCTGGGCAACCTCCCTGATCCTGTCGCCCGTCCGGGATTCGAAGGATTGGATGTGCTCTTCCAGCGCCGCAGTGGCTTCCTGCGCCCTCAAGCCCAGCTTCTCGTCGAGCGCGCCGCCTTGGAGCGTCAGCACATTTTCGATTGCACCTAAGCGCTCGGCGAGATTTGCCGTAATCCGTTCTGCGTGCTCGCCAATGCTCGCGGCGAGCGCCCCGCCTTGCCCGACGACGGCCTCCTCGAAAGTCAAGAGCCGGCCTGAAAGTGTCTCATTGATCCGGTCGCCATGAGTGGCGATCGCATTTATTGCCTCATTCGCGGTTTCGGCAAATCTCTCATTTACATCATTGGCCTGATAACCAATCGATGCTACCGCCTGCTGTGCAGTGGCATCAAAATTCTCGCGCATCAATCCGGTATTATTCGCAAAGGCAGCAACGGCACCTTGCGCGGCTGAGGCGAGATGCTCGCTCATATCGTTTGTTTGCTTGGTTATTGCCCCGAGCGTTTCGTCAAGGGTCGCGGTGAGGCGCTCATGCATGGCTACGGCGTTGTTTGCAAAGTCTTCGGCAGACTGCTGCGACACCTCTGCCAACCGCTCGCCCAATTTCTCGGAATATCCAGTCAGGGCTCCGAGCGTTTCACCAACGGTCGCGGCAAGGCGCGAATGCAATTCTTCCGTATGGCCGGTTAGGGCTGACGCCGATTGTGTCGCAACGGATTCAAGCCGTGTACTCATCTCGCCGGCGTGGCTTGAAAGCGCGTCAAGCGTTTCGCGAACTGTTGCGTTCAGGCGGGTGTGGAGCGCCTCGGTCTGATTGGTGAACGCCGTTGCAGAGCTATGCACGGTCGTCTCGAGTCGCCCGGTCATGGCGCCCGCATGTTCCGACAGTGCATCGAGAGTAGAAGTGAGGGTCGAATTCAGCCGCGAGTGCAGAGCGTTGGTTGCGCCGGTAAGCTCTGAGACTGAACGCTGCGCCGTCATCTCCAGCTTTTCGCCCATCTCGCCCCAATGGGCCGATAACGCACCAAGAGTCTCGGCGCTGACCGTGGCGAGCCGCTCGTGCAATGCCGCAGTTTGAGCGGTAAGCGCGGAAACCGTGACATGGGCCGTCGTATCGAGCCGTTCGTTCAGGGAAGCCGCATGTTGCGTGAGCAATTCCGCAGTGTCCCGCGACGTCGCCGACAGCTGATCATGCACCCGCTCGGAATCGCTGGTCAATGTGGCGAGCGTGTCCGCGACCGCGCTCGAGAGCCGCTGATGCACCGCTTCATTGTGGTTCGTCAGCTCGGCGGCCGTTGCGTCTACGGTCGCAGCGAAGCGTTTATGGAGCGCCGCGCCGTGTTCTTCGAACTGGTTATAAAGCCTCGTCTGGCTTTCATCGAACAATGAGGACAGAAACTTCGTTGACTGTTCAAATGCCCTTTGCGCGTCAGCGGTCCGGTCGGCAATCATTGCCCCGATGCGTTCGCCCATCCCTGCTAGATTATCCGACAAGGCGATGCCGTGGACGGCAACAACTTCATGCAGCCGGTCGCAGCTTTCGTTCAAGTGAACCGCAAGATTATCGCCGCGCGAGGCCACGGAGTCGGCGATCCGCGCGCCCGTGGCATCGAGCCGTTGCGCGAGAGCATCCGCCCGCACTTCGAGATCGGCGGCAAGGGTCTCCCTCGCAGTCTTGAGACGTTCGTCGAGTTCCACCACCCGGCTGGCGAGCGTATTTGCTATTCCTTCACCCGTGCCGGTGAGGCTCGCTGTTGCGTGCTGCTCGGTTTCAATAAGACGCTTGACGAGATCCGTGCCATGCGTGGTCAGTTGAGAGACAAGTTCGTCCTTGCCCTGGACAAGTGCGGACCTGATGTCCTCGCCTTTCGAATTCAGCGCCGCAGTGACGCGGCCGGCTGCTTCCCCGACGCTTTCCGCAAAACGCGAGGATGCGCCGGAAAGATCCCGGGAAACATTCTCTTGCGCGAGGGCGATCGCCCCCCGCACACGATCGGCATTGGCCAGAATCGATTCCCGCTCGGCCGCCAATTCTTCCACCAGGGCGCGAACGCGGCGCTCATTGTCGGCATAAGATCGCTCCAGATTGGAGACTTCGGATCTGACGAGAGTTTCGAGCTCGCTCGTTCTCGCGAGCGCCCGTTCGATCCCATCGCCCATCGACGCAACCTCGCGCCGGATAGCCTGTGAAAGAGTGACGATCTGCTCGGTGGCTATGGTTTCAGGTTCGGCTAGGCGGATCGCGACATCGGTCATTGACCGGGCCGCAAGCCGCATATCTTGACCCCGGCGAAGCAACGCCACCGAGAGGGCGAGAAATACGACGGGACCGGCGATCGCCATCAAATAGAGGGCGGCTTGCGGCAAGAGAGCCCCAACTGGGAGATCGAACAAGCTTGCGCGATTGGCGATGACGTAGCTGGCAGAAAGGACAATCCACAAAATCGAGCAGACCGCGACAAGCGCGGCTGGAATCTTGTCCTGGCGGCTCTGCAAGGACCTCAAAATCTCTCCGGCTGACCTGCGGTCATCATTTGCCGGCCGCACCGGCGGCGAAACCGAACCGGATCGTCCCGGCTGGTCAATTTCTGCGGCTGCCAAACCGGCGTTCGCCATACGCGAACCAAACAATCGCTCCTCATCGACCGCCGTTAGCCTTGTTTCCGGCGGACGGGCAGAGTCGCGCTCGCGGCTTTGCCTTAACGAGTCAGCGCTTGGCGCCGCAGCCTCACGCTCGCCCCTTGCCTTTTCCTTCGCTCGATTCGCGCTTGCGGATCCAGGGCTTGTTTCGGCTATTTTGGCGCTCTCCGCGCCGGCGCGTAAGTTCAGCGCCTCTTCGATGGCCAAAAGCGCCGCGGCAGCGGGATCTTGAGCTTTGTTAGGACTGGGCATCACACGCCTCTTACCAAACTCTTTTGCCGGCAACCAAAGCTGCCCGCAAATACGCGCGGGAGCGTACCCCGCCTGAACTATTAACCAAAGGTTACTTTACAACCTAAGTGCTTAGTTTCAAACAGCTGGCCTGCACGCTTTTTAAAACATCGTTAACGTGGCGGTTTACCAGGCCGGCGCTTTGGCTCAATCCGCCGTGGTAAACAGAAAAGCTTGGCTGCACTACGCAACAGCAACTTCACTTATATTTACTCCCGTATTACCGGCTCAGGCCCGGATGCAGGCTCGCTCGATGCCCAAACGAACTTGATCTGTGCTGGAAAGACATTATATTTCAAATTCTTACGCCGGAAAGCCCCAGAAAATCGGTTTTTCTTGATTCGTCGTTATCCGCCTGCTGCAATGCAAAACTTGCGCCTGATCTTTCGAATAGGCAGAACCATTCCGAATTTCTGCCGGCCCTTTTGGCGTGGCGCGGCGCGGCGGCTCCGGATTCTATGGTTTAACTCAAGATGGCTTGATGTAATTGGTAAGGTGGGGTCAGAGCGAATCCTAGCTCGCGGTCGGCTGACCCGGGGCGGTCTCGCTTGCCGGCTCTTGCGAAGCACCACCGGGCGCACCGCCACATCAACCTCCCGCGTGGCAAATCACGATTCCGCGATACCGCTCGAACGGTGAAACCAGATCAGGATAGGCTGGGTAACTACCAGCGCAGCACTCCCATCTCGAAGGACATCATGAACCGCGGACTTCTCAGGACTCTGGCCTTCGCTGCCGCTACATTTGCAGTCTCACAGGGTTTCGCAACCGAGCCGATCGATTGGCACGGCTGGAATGACGAGCTGTTCAGCCGCGCATCGGCCGAAAAGCGCTTCGTCATTCTCGATCTCGAGGCGGTATGGTGCCACTGGTGCCATGTGATGGATCAGACCACCTACGCGGACCCGTCCGTCAGCGGCCTGATCGCCGCAAAATATCTGGCGGTGCGGGTGGATCAAGATGCCAACCCGGATTTGTCGAGCCGCT
Organism: uncultured Methylocapsa sp.; assembly: GCA_964457695.1. GTDB lineage: Bacteria > Pseudomonadota > Alphaproteobacteria > Rhizobiales > Beijerinckiaceae > Methylocapsa. The sequence goes on along the minus strand of CAYWHF010000025.1, from coordinate 3,403 downwards.
ACGGCGATTGGGGCTGGCCGGCGACCATCGTATTTAACTCCGATGGAACCGAGATAGCCAAGATGAGGGGCTATATCGAACCGCAGCGTATGCAGGCGCTTTTGAAGGCAATCATCGAAGATCCCTCGCCTGGTCCGTCGGTCGGCAGCGCGTTTGAGATCAAGCCCTCGGAGTCGGTATTTCTGACCAAAGAGCAGCGGTCTGGGTTGACCAAAATCTACGACGTGTCTTACGAGCACCGTCTCGGCGGCTGGGGTGAGAACCAAAAATACATCGACGCCGACAGCATGGACTATGCGCTGGCGCGTTCTATTGTTGGCGACGCACTCGCCGCCAAACGCGCGCGGCAGACACTTGATACAGCCATCGCGCTGATCGACCCGGTGTGGGGCGGTGTTTTCCAATATTCTGAACGCGGTAGTTGGACCAAGCCACATTTCGAAAAGCTTATGTCGTTCCAGGCGCAGTATCTGCGGCAGTACAGCCAAGCCTATGCGCTGTGGAAAGACCCCAAATATCTCGCAGCTGCGCGTGACATCGAACGCTATCTGGTGAGTTTTCTGCTGAGCGATGAGGGCGCGTTCTACGTCAGCCAGGACGCCGACCTCGATCACGAAACCGGCGGCCACACCTATTATGCGCTCGGTGATGCTGACCGGCGTAAACTTGGCTTGCCGCGCATCGACAAGAACCTCTACGCCCGCGAAAACGGCTGGGCTATTAGCGGCCTTGCGGCATTCTACGGCGTCACCAACGATCCAAAGGTTCTCGCGATCGCCGAGCGGGCCGCCAAATGGATGAAGGAGAATCGGGCGCTCGACAGTGGCGGGTTCCGCCACGGCGACAAGGATCGCGGCGGACCTTTCCTAGGCGATACGCTGGCAATGGGCCAGGCTTATCTCGATCTCTACGCCGCAACCGGCAATCGCGATTGGCTGACGGCGGCCGGCAAAGATGGCGATTTCCTCGGTGCGGCTTTTAAGGATGCTGGCGGCGGGTTTTTCTCCTCAAAGACCAGCGAAGGGAAAGTCGGCGTATTGGCAAAGCCTGCAAAACTGATCGACGATCAGATCCAGCTCGCCCGCTTCATGAATATGCTCGACCGCTATTTCGGATCCGCAACCTATAAGAGCCTGGCCGGGCATGCGATGCGGTACCTGACGAGCGCGTCGGACGACATGGTGCGGCCACTGCCCGGCCTGCTGCTCGCCGATCAGGAACTGGCGATCGAGCCGACCCACATAACAATTGTTGGCCACAAGGATGATCCCCGTGCCCAGGCATTGCATGCCGTCGCGCGCGCCTATCCCGCTCCATACAAGCGTCTTGAATGGCTCGATCTGCGCGAGGGTGCGCCGCCCAACCCCGATGTTGACTATCCGGATCTTGGGGAACCGGCAGCCTTCGCCTGCTGCGAGCGGATCTGCTCCTTTCCCTCGTTCAATGCCGAGGAGCTGAAGGCGGCAGTGCTGCAGATGTCGAAGCTGAAGCGGCCGCGGAAGTCGCTGAACTGAGCGATATTCTCTTCGCGTTGATCCTTTACCGGGCGCCGGAAACGGCGCGCGTCGTTTTGTAATCGCCCGGGGACGCTTGAAAAGCCCGCGCGTCCCACTATAAGCGGCGGCGTCTGAGACTTTTCCATAGAACATAGGTATGCAATGGTAATCGAACGCACTTTTTCCTTATTGAAACCGGACGCCACGCGGCGCAATCTCACCGGGGCAATCAATGCCCTGATCGAGAAGGCGGGACTGCGCATTGTTGCGCAAAAGCGCGTCTTAATGACCCGCGAGCAGGCAGAGACGTTTTATGCCGTGCACAGTGCGCGGCCGTTTTTTGCCCAGGTCATTACAACGATGACGTCAGGCCCGGTCGTCGTGCAGGTGCTCGAAGGCGAGAACGCCATCGCGAGATACCGCGATGTGCTCGGCACGATAGAGCCGGACACGGCGGCTCCCGGCACAATCCGCAAACAGTTTGGGCTGTCACTCGGCGAGAATTCGGCGCACGGGTCGGATGGTCCGCTGACCGCCGCGGCCGAAATCGCGCAATGGTTTTCCGGCAACGAGATCGTCGGGTGAGTGCCGGTAGCAAGACAGCCGGGCGTGAAGGTTTTTAGAATTATTCCAAAAATGTTTCACGTGAAAACATTTGGTAAGTTTTGGGGCAAAAACCTTACCAGCCGCAAGACAGCGTTCGCAGCGCATTACGTAAGATCGCGCGAAAAAATTGTCTTTTGCGGCCCCCGCCGTGGCGTCAGGGGAAAAGCCGCTCTTGACGTAAGACATCTCCAAATGAATCGCCCGCGGCATAGAGCTTTCAGGCAGAAAGGGTCATGGTCCAAACTAGCGGCTTCGAGACTCGCATCTCCTTTAAAAAATTACGCTTAATAGTTAAAGCGAGCCCGCCGCTGGAGTCAAAAGCGGCAATGATTGTGTGATTCACATCACTGAAAAGAAAACGCCTCGGTGCCTTCTCTTGCAGATTTTCAAACGCCCTCCACGGGGTTAACTCGAAATCAACGCAAGGAAGCGCATTATGAGGAGTCTAAAAACCAATTTCCGTAACATTCTGCATTTGGCGATCCCCATCGCCGGATTGGCGGCGGGGAGCAGCGCCTGGGCGGTCACAAACGAGACCGTGCTCTATAATTTCTGCAGTCAGAAGAGCGAGACGCAGACCTGCACCGATGGCGCTGATCCGATAGCCGGGCTGTTTGTGGACACTGATGGCAATCTCTATGGTACGGCCCTGAATGGCGGCGACAATGGAAAGGGGCTTGCCTTCAGGCGTGTCAAACCCGCCCGTTCCTCCGGGGGCTTGGCAGTATGTTTTCTTTCCTCTTTCACGGGGTTCCCCGGCGACGGCGATTCTCCCCGAGCTGCCTTGGTCGGCTTTGTCTCCAAAGGCAAAGGCGAACTCTTTGGTACCGCCGTCGCAGGCGGCATAGGACATGCGGGCACGGTGTTCAAGATCTCCTCGTCCTCGTCCGGAGTCGCACATTTCGTCGAACGTACGCTGCAATCCATTCTGGGCGACAAAGGGGCATTTCCTTTGGGGCGCCTAGAAGCAGACAAATTGGCGGATAATCTCTATGGCACCGCGGAAGTTGGCGGCTTAATTGGCAGAGGCACGGTGTTCAAGCTAGCAGTGCAAAGCAACATGTTGACGCCGGTGCACCAATTTGGAGGAATGGTGGCAGGAAAGCCGGATGGGATATTCCCCATCGCCGGCCTGGTTGCGGATGACAAGGGTAATTTTTTCGGCACGACCAACTCAGGCGGTGCGTCGGGTCTCGGCGTGGTGTTCATGATCGCCCCGAACGGCTCCTATAACATCATCCATCACTTTGGCGGCCTCGACAGCCGCGGCATCAAAGACAGCGCTAATCCGGAAGGCGACC
>CAYWHF010000024.1:0-12681 GCA_964457695.1 uncultured Methylocapsa sp. | reverse complement strand
GGGGATTCGAACCGCAAAATTTGGGCCGGAAAGGTTATTTGTGTGGGCCATATCCTGCCCTGACCGAACGTCCTTCCGCCGTTCCGGTGCAAGCCCGGTCAACGGTGCCGGCCTTGATGCTGCACGATCAGGAAACACAGGCTTGGGAAAAGGCGGCCGCAACCGCCGAGCCGCAAGAGACCGCTATTGCCTACGAATGGTTTGAGGAGGTTTCGCAACGGTTCCAAGCGGACAAGAAACACATCCTGGTTCTTTGGTTGAACGAAGAAGCTTTTAGAGGCGAACCTCTCCGGAAATTATCGGGGTTAAAACGATTCTTGTATGCCGATTCGTCCACAAACGGGTCTGACAGTAGCTTCAAGCTTATCGGTCCATATTCATCAAATATGCTGCGCGAAATGGTAGACGAAACGCGCAAGTTCGCCTACGCCCCGCCTTACGACCAAGCATTTGGACAGCTTTCGGGACAAGCCAATTCGCCAGACCTGAATGATGTCCAATTCTACGCATATGGCGCAACCGCAGCCGATAACCAGCTTTTGGGAGATTTGTCTGGAAACTATGGGACGGTCCAGCGCCTTTTCGAGGCTTTAGGACTTCATCTGCAAAGAACCATCGCGACCGATAGAGCTCTTGCGCGCGGCCTAGTGAGCGAGTTGAAGCGCCGCAAGGTTGGAGTGGGGTTCGCAGGCGCAGATGTCGCACTGATCTCGGAATGGGACGGCTATTACAGCCAGAGCCTCCCCAAAGCCGTGGAACTTGCCTTGGGCCACACGCGGCCAGGAGGCCGCATGAACCCACGCGACGGGTACAATCCGGGTTGGATTCACAATCTCCCTTACTTGCGGGGACTCGATGGTCAGGCTCTTCAGGCCGGCAATTTGGAGGAGGTCACAGGCAGCAACGAAAGAGCGCGAGGTACAAAACAGATCGGTGCTCAAAATAGTTTCGATCGGCCGATGGGGCAAAGTCAGGCCGATTATTTGCGAAGGTTGAGCGAAGAGCTACACGAAGTTGACAACGATCTTCGGCGTGGGAAACGCGGAATAAAGGCCATCGGCGTTCTCGGCAGCAATGTGTTCGACAAGCTGCTAATATTGCGTGCGCTGCGGCCACAGTTCCCGGAAGCATTATTCTTTACCACCGATTTTGACGAAGCTTTCACCATGGGAAGCGAGCTTCCCTGGACTCGCAATCTCATTGTTTCATCAAGTTTCGGCCCCACCCTGCACAAGCGCATTCAACGCGAAACCCCTGCCTTCCGCGGCAGTTACCAGACCTCTGCATTTCTCGCGACTTTGCTAGCGATCGGCGATCCCGCCAAACATTGGATAACGCAGCCGGCGGTCTCGGATTACATTTCCGGGCAACTCCTGGTTTCCCGGATCTTTGAGATCGGACGAAGCGGAAATGTTCTCTCTCTTGCCGGGGATAGATTGCCCCTTCAAGTCGCGCCACCAGGAATACCCGGCTGGAAACATGAGGGGTGTCCGGGCAATAGCGAGAATTGCAGCGCCGCCCAGTTGTTGGCCACTACCGGCAGCGTCATGGAAGGGCGTTCCGCGGCCGAATTCTGGCCTCAAGGGTTCGCCGATTGGGATTGCAGAAACGAAGATGCCACGAACTGCGGCGATATCCAGCCACGCACAGGCAAGCTCTTCCCGCGGTTCGAGCGGTCAAGCCAGCTCACTTTGGGGCTTAGCCTTGCTGGCGGCGCCCTGTTCGTCTTGGTAACACTTTACCTCCGGGTATTGCCGCGCGCGATGTCCGTCGAGGCCTGGCTCATATCCCTGGGTCTTGCCGCGGGTGCCTCGGCATGCGCCTTTTGGGAGCCGCTGGCACAATTTCTGACGGAGCATGGCAATGGCGAACCGATCGCGCTGTTTCAGGGCGTAAGCGTCTGGCCGACGGTGCTGCTTCGCGGTTTGGGCATTGTCATGGCCATTTATTTGATCTGGCGGGCACAACGATGCCTCCGCAACAACCTCGCCGGGATAGCCGGCCAGCTTAGATTGGATATGTCACCCCGTGGCTCACGCGATCTACGCTCACTCGTGAACAACATTTTCGCGCCTTTCGGCCATTTCCGTGGAAATGACCGGGCGGCCAAACCGACACCCATAGAGGTTGAGGCGCTTTGGAGATCCTATGTTGGTCAGGAAGCGTTATGGCCCCGATTTTGCCGCGCGTTTTCCTATACTGCTGCCGCATACCTGATCGTTTCACTCTTCGCCGTTCCATTATTCGGCAATCCGTCCGTCCCTGTCCGGGGGGCGCTTGCCGCAAGCGCATATTGCTGGTCCACCTTCCTTTATGACCTGCTCATGCTGTTTTTGACGTGCTTTGTCTTCGACGCAACATTTTGTTGCCTGCGCTTTGTCGGAAGACTGTGCCGTGCCCAGTGTGCGTGGCCCGAAGAGACATCGCGCCTCTTCAATGACAGGCTGCCGCCGCAAGGGGATACTGTCCGTGACTGGTTCAACTTGGAATTTGTCGCAAGTCGCGCGCGCTGCATCGGCTCGCTAATTTACTATCCTGTTGGTTTGATCGCGTTGTTCATGGTGACGAGCAGCACGGCTTACGCGAATTATCCGCAAAATTTTTCGCGATTTGCTGCGGCAGGAATAAGCCTTGTCGCCTTGCTCGCCTGCGCTGCCGCGCTGTGCATTGCGGCGGACAGAGTACGCGCTGCGGTCCAGAAAAATCTGCTGCGTGTAATGGTTTCAAGCAAAGGTCATGGGGTTAGAAGCAAGCGCCGCGGCAAGAGTGCGAGCGCAAAGAGCGCGAGCGATGACCGCGATTATGCGGAACAGTTCGAGTTCCTGCTGAGTCAGGCCCGCCGGAAGGGCGAAGGTACTTTTGGCCTGTTGGCGCGGCAACTGCTCATCTGGGTCGTATTCATGCTCGCCGGAGGTTTCGGCTGGACAATTCTCTTCGAGAACGGACTGCTCCCAGGCCTTTAGTGCCTCATGCGAAGACGGGGATGCTTTATATGATCCTTCGCCCGAAGGCCTAAAGATGCCGGAAGCCTTGAGTGCCCCATCTCCAATACGCGCCAATCTTTTTCACCAGAGTGCCGGGTAACGACAGCTCTTCATGCAACAGGCGCCTGTGCGCTCCCCGAGTCATAGAGCCAGTCATAGCGCGCAAGCATTCTGGAGCCGCTCAGCGCCCGAAGGGCCGCATCCCGCAAGAATGCCGCCGGACCCGTAAGATGATAGATTGCGGCTTGCCTGCGCGATTCTTTTTGCACGCGCGTGGCCCGGGCGTGCCGCATCGCTTGGTAGGCGCGTAGACCGGCACAAATGTCTTTGCCTTGATCCAGCGCTACGCCCAAAGCGTCGGCATCCTCGATTGTCTGGGCCGCGCCCTGAGCCAGAAACGGCAGCATGGGGTGCGCCGCATCACCCATGAGCGCAACCCGGCCCGTGACCCAATTAGCGATCGGCCGGCAATCGAAAAGCGGCCATTTGCGCCATCCGGAGGCCGCGCTCAGTAACTCTCTTGCTGCCCCGTCCCAACCGTCAAAACGCGGCTCGAGAAAGCGGGGATCCCCGGGGCTCGCCCAGAAATTTTCCTCCCCGGAGCAAAAATCCTCGTCCACGATGGCAACCACATTTATGACGGTGCCCCCCCGCAACGGGTAATGGACAAGATGCGCCCCGCGCCCGAGCCAGAGGGTCGTTTCTTGCCGGCGCATCGCTGCCGGAACACGGGCGGCCTCGGCGAGGGCGCGCCAAGCGGTGCGGCGGGTAAATCGGGCGCTCTCCGCTCCGAGAAATTGGCGCACAAAAGAGCGGACACCGTCCGCGCCGATCACGCAGTCGCCCTCGACTTTTGATACAATCGTGCCCTGGCCGATAGCAACCGAAACGCCGTTTGCGTCCTGCTCTATCCCGTTGACCGCGGCGCCAGTCACGAGGTGAATGCCTGATTCGCGCGCCGCCGTATCTAGGAGCACACGTTGAAGGTCGGCCCGATGCACGGCGAGATAAGGCGCGCCCCAGCGCCGCTCCGCGTCCTCAAGCGGCATCAACGCAAGGGTCGCGCCATCCCGCGCGCGGCGGATCGTGATCGCCTGCGGGCAAAGCGCAAACCGCGTGAGCCGCTCTATTATTCCGATTTTTTGCAAAATGGCGCTGGCGTTCGGCGAGAGCTGCAGGCCGGCACCCGCTTCGTCGAGAAATTTTGCTTTTTCATAAAGGCCGACGCGCCATCCTCTGCGCGCAAGGCATATGGCCGTGCATAGTCCGCCAATGCCTGCGCCTGCGATGAGCGCATGCGGCGGTCTCATGCGGCGGGCAGTTGCCGGTCAGGCCTGGACAGGCGCCTTCTCCACGCGAGACCCGGTGCCGGGCTCGAAGATACATTCCGGAGGCTCGCATCCCCCATGGAGGCCGGCATCGTAAATATAATGCGTCGAGCAATATGGGCAGATCGCGTCGTTGTCGTTGCCCATGTCGATAAAAATATGCGGATGATCGAGCGGCGGCAGCGCGCCCACGCACATGAACTCCTTGGCGCCGATCCGCACTTGCGGAACGCCCGGCTGGTTGTGGAAATGCGGCGTGGCATGCGTGGCCATGATAGACTCGAATGGGTTGCGGCTGCTGTTGAACGGGTAACGCTTTTAGAAGGTGATATATCCGCTTTCTGAACAAACCCAGCAAAATAATTTGCCGGGCAGGCCAGGTTTAAGTTGCAAAACGCTACCCGCGTCAATAGGCCACGGCGGCTTGCGCGCTCAGCGCGATCGCGCTGCCGTCTTCGCCGCCTGCGGCCTCGTCGCTACGATGTCTCGGGGTCCGCGGACCCAATAATCGACCCCCGCCCAGCGAATGTGGCGCGAGCCAAGGGCCGAAAAGACACAGAGCGCGTGAAAACTCCACCAAAGCGGCCTGAGCCAGCGCTCGACACGCCAGTAAAATTTATTCTTGATGATAGCTTCCCCGCCCCACAGCGCGGCGGCGATTTTGCGCCGGCAACGGTATCGCACTTCGCCCAAGACTGCGACCACGGCGATTGCGGCGAGGGCATAAAAAACTCCTTGGGAAGCCAGGCTCAAAGCAGTGATCGCCGCCGCTATTGGGAATGCCGTGATAAGCGCGGCAAGAATCCATAAAATCCGCGATTCAAACCACAGGATTCGGTACTGGCGCTTCCCGAAGGCGAGCGCCTCGCGCCAGCTTACCGATACCGGAGAAAGAAGGAGGCTCTGGCGCGGCGAAAAGATAGGGCATCCCGCGTGGTTGAACGCGCGCGTCATTTGCGTGTCGTCGCTGATCGCTCCGGTCCAATAGCGGCGGACGTCGATACGCTCCAGGGTCTTGCGCCGCATGGCCATCGTGCCGCCCCAAAAATGGTTGATGATGGAAGGAAGTCTCGGCAACGTTACGATGGAAGCGTTTGCCGCCGCGACGGCGGCCGAGCTCAGCCTGTTGTCGGCGGGAACGATCCAGCGGTAGCCTGTGACCGCCTCCCGCCCAGGATTGATGAGGCTCGCTACGAGCTGCGCCAGCCATTTGGGGGAAGGCAGCGTGTCGGCATCGGCAAAAGCAATAAGTTCGTCGCTGGCCTCGAGTGCGTCGAGCGCGGCAAGCAAATTCCAGACTTTTTGCCCAGTATTTTCCGATTGACCAGCGATCACAATTCGGAGAGGCGCGCCGGACTCGCTCTTTTCTTTCGTGAGCATGGCAAAGGCGGGATCCTGCTCCGACTCGATTGCCGCGATGATACGATAATCCGGATAGGTTTGATGGCGCAGCCTGCGAAAGAAGATGAGCGAAGCATCGGACGCGCCTTTTATCGCGACAATGATGGCGGCGGAGGGTGTCGCTTGCGGAACCTCGGCAAAGGGAAGGCCGCGCGCGTAGCGCCATGCCGTTACCGTATTGAACACCGCGATCGCGACCCAAACTGTCAGGACAATTGAAACGATGATACTCATTGCGCCCGGCGTGCCGTGAGCAACAGGCCCGCCCCTTCGCCATCGCGGGAAGGCACTCCAAGCAGCCGGTTGGCAATCATGCCGCCGATGAGGCCAAGCGCGGCAGAGGCGTGCCAGTTCCAGCGTCCACGATAATGCGCCCCATTGCATTTTAGGAGCGTACAGCGTTCAATCCAATAGACGAGCGAATCAAACGCGCTCCATGGAACAATCTCGATTTTCTCCACAATGGCACCTGCTTTTTGCGCCAGTTCGGCGAGTGCGGATATTGTCCACCATGTCATATGATGCGGTGGCGCATTCATGACAAAATTCGGGATGCGGGTCATTGCCGATGGCACATGGGGCACGCCAACGAATATTTGGCCGCCGGGTTTTGCCGCCTCAACCATTTCGGCAAAGAGAACCGCTGGCGCCTTGACATGCTCGAGAACCTGGAAGGCGCAAACGGCGTCGTAAGAGGCAGCATGTGCCACGAGATGCTCGGGCAAAGTCTCGCCGCGGATTTTTGTGGATTGCCTGTCTTTGGCCATGTGGGGATCGAGCCCGGTGTAGTCGGCTTGGGGCACACACGATCGGAAATTGGCAAGCCCGCAACCGACATCGAGGACGCGAGCCCCTGCTGGAATGGACTGTGCGGCCATTGTAAATTCGCGGCGAATTGTGGCCTGCGAAAAGAGACCCAGACTTTCGATTCGCGCGTAGAACTGGGTGTAAAAGGCGCTGTCTCCTTCAAGCGGGGGATCGAAGAAGTAAAGACCTGCCGGCGATTCCCATAGCCCAAATCGATCGATGCCGCGGAAGGACGCGCGAGCGTCCGTCTTGAATTCTATGCGCCAAAGATCCCTAAGGAGCCTCGCCGAGACCCATTGGATATGCCTGACCGCAGGACGCCCTGTGACCGGGCAAATGGGCATGTCGATTTGATCAGGCATTCTTTGGCAAGCGGTTTGATGAATGTTAGAAACTATTCATAAAACCGCTATGTTTGCAAATCTGGCTGGGCCCAGTTGCGTTTGAATATCTGTGTGTAACTCTATCGCGTGGGCATTTGGTGAAAGCCGGACGTTGGAGCCGCAAGCACGAGTTCTGCCTCGCCGGCCTCTTCGACGTAAACCTTTGTTACGCGCGATTGCGATGGACCTCGATGGCATGCCGCACAAATTGCCTCGACGGCGTCTGGCGATCCGGCAAAAACCGCTTCGACATCGCCGTTGAACCTGTTTCTGACCCAGCCGGAAATTCCGAGGCGATAGGCTTCCATTTGTGTCCATGCGCGATAGCCGACTCCCTGAACACGGCCCTTTATGATGACACGGACGATTTTCCGGTCTCTCGTCATGGAGACTATAAATCCTTTTTATCGCCGGGATCGAATGCAACGCCATGCGCTTCGGGGCCAAAATAGGCGAGGGCGGCTAATGTTAATGCGGCGATTGCAGTGACAACGGCCAGCGCGCAAGCGTAATTTCCACCATTTGCCTCGGCAATTGCCGCCTGAATTACGGCATTGCCAGAGGCCAGCAAGTTGCCAAGCTGATAGGCAAAGCCCGGGAAAGTGCCCCGCACGCCAGCAGGCGAGAGCTCGTTCAAATGCGCGGGTACGACGCCCCACGCGCCCTGAACGGCAAACTGCAAGAGGAATGCGCCAAGTCCCAAGATAACTGGCTCCCAGCCATTTGCCAGAGGCCACGGGCCATAGGCCCAAGGCCAAATGAGCGGCAGCACCAACAATGCCGCGAGCGCGATCGTCCGGCGCCGGCCCAGGGCTTGCGATAGCGCCCCAAACAAGAGCCCGCCAAGGATCGCGCCAACACTATAGATGATCGCGATGACGCCCACCGTGTGCTGCGGGTATTGATGTTGGAGTTGCAAAAACGTCGGGTAGAGGTCTTGGGTCCCGTGACTCAAGAAATTGAATGCGGTCATGAGCAGGACGGCATAGAGGAAGAGTCCACGATGAGCAAAGAGCTGCCGAGGGGAAGGGCCGGCGTGCCGCGCTGCGCGGCTCAAAAAGACAGGCGATTCCTTGACCTTGCGCCAAATGTAGAAGACGAGGAGAAGCGCGGGCAGAACCCCCACCCAAAACATTTTGCGCCAGCCGATCAGGTCAAAAAGCGCGAAATAGGTCATTGCGGCGAGTAAATAACCGCTGGGATAACCGGCTTGCAGAATCCCGGAGACGGCGCCCCGCCCCTGGGCCGGGATCGTTTCCATCGCGAGCGCTGCGCCGACACCCCATATGCCACCCATCGCCACTCCGAACGCAAACCGCAGGCATATGAATATGAAAAGGCTTGGAGCCAAGCCCGACAAAGCTTCGAACAACGAGAAAAGCAGGATATTGACCATGAGGGTCACCCGGCGGCCGTAGCGATCGGCTGCAAGGCCAAAGAGCAAAGCGCCAATGGGACGCGCCGCCAAAGTGAGCGTGATGGCCAGCGAGACCCTGGTCACATCGGTACCAAATTCATTGGCCACGTCCTTGAGCACAAAGACGAGAATGAAAAAATCGAAAGCGTCGAGCGTCCAGCCGAGGTAGCTCGCGATGACGGCGTTGCGCTGGTTTGGAGTGAGCGCACTGAGCACGGAAAGCATAGTTGCTCTTCAAGGAGAGGAGGAGGATCCGAGGGAGACGAGCCCCAGCGTCAAGCTTGCAATATTTTTAGCAGCTAGTCAGGTTGAATTTTAGCCCGTGGCCCGCATCGGACATTCGCGAACTGCGTTCCATTCTACACAACGCTCACTGAGATCCGCTCTGCAGAGGGACGACCGTGCGTTGCTTTGCGAGCAGGCAGTCCCCGCAACTCTTTGCTAGAAGCAATTTCAGCAAACTTCTCCATGTAGCGAGGAGCACTTCACTTAACGAAGCTAGGCAGGCCCGTGCGTGACTGGCGGCGCCAGGGCTTATCAGCTGGCCGTGCGTACCGTGTTGAGCTAATTTAGGCGAAGTATTTTGAAGCTTTGGTTGGCGGCATCGATAGCGGGGAGGCAAAAATGTCTGTGTTTCTCTTCACCTTTCTTTTCTCATTTGCAGTTTGGCAGTTTGTGTCGCTTTGCCAGCCGGATTGGATTCGGCCGGTGGAGCAGCCAAAACAGAGCGAGGACAAGGCGACCGGTGCCGAGTCTCCAGCTGATAAATCCGGAAAAACTATTCAGCCGCCGCGCCCGACTTGGCAATTGGGACTCTATATTTTGGCACTTTCAATTATTTTCGTTTCTTGCCTATTGTTTTTCAGTTTTGTGGTCTTTCACGTGTTTCATGCGCCGCTTGGGTTATCGCTTCGTGTGACGGATGCGATACTTGGCCGGAACGCGGCCGCGTTGGTGACGGGATCGCTAGCAGGCTGCTTGGCAGGCATCAGTTTCAATAGGATTTTTTACCAACAGGCCAATTATGAGTTGACCAGCCGGGACAAGGTGATCCTTGCCGCCCTTGCGTTTTTCGTCGTGCTTGGCATAGGCGGCGAAGACCTAATTCACAGCTTGGCCTCCAAAATCAATAAAGTTGCTATTCCGGGCGTCGAAGTTACGTTTTTTGATGCCTCCGGTAAGCTGGGACCAGCAGCTAATTCAAACAATGCCGCTACGCCCGTGTCGGGGGCCACTGCCGAGCCGCTTGGATTAGAAATGAGCGATGTAGGATTTTATATGCTCACGAACTTGCCAGATATAGTAACTAGAGACGTTGACTATATAACGTTTGTTTCGAATCAATCACAACAATCACATCAATATTCTTACGATGTTGATGATTCTCACGTTGTTGATAGCCTCAAGGATGCTCATGATGTTAGTTTGCTTATTTCTGCTCCTATTTCTAAATGCATGGCCTATATATACTCGCGTAATCTAGACAAGACAGAAGTAGACGAGATCTTCAATGAGTTTCTCAAAAACACACGGAGCGTTACGCACAAGGACGGAGAGAGTAACTATGTTTTGGGAAATTTTGCCGCGTTTTTCTTGGAAAAAGCTAAGAAAGTAATAAGCGAGCACAAGGAGCTCATAAGGTCGAACGATCCGGAAGACAAGGAATTTAAGAATTTAGATTGCGCCCCATTTGTTGAGGAGATCTGTACTGATACAAATATTGACAGTTTAAAACTTAAGTTGGCGAAGCTTCTCAAACCAAGAGGCAAAGAGATCGAAGAGACTTCGACTGATTTGAGAAACATTCGCAATGTCGTTGACTCGTGCCACCCCCCAAACAAATTTAAAAACGAATTGGAAGACTATTTGTCACAAATAAATTATGAAGATGTGCTTCAACGTCCTTACGCTAGTATTGCCCGGGCAAGCCTATTCGCGCAGGTGGGACGTTATGAAGCGGCATTGAAAGAGTTGTATGTTTGGCTCAAGTCTAACGAGAGCAAGGGGCCAAGCTATAAATGGTTTCGTTTGCGCGTCCAGAACACGATGTCCAATTTTTTTGAAGAATGGATTCGTAAATTGGGTAACAAGACGCCAAGCTCGCTTCGTCAATACCACATCGAATTGCTCGACAAAACGGCGGATGAGTTGAACGACGCTTTTAATTTGGCTGACTTCAAAACAAGGAAAAAAGTTGAATTAAAAAATTCTATAGAGGATGATGAGTTTAAAGTTGCACCTCATGACCGTGATGGTTGCAAAATGAGTGGCGAAGATATCCAAGCTAACATATTTACAGTCTTTATCCAAACAAAACTGCAGTCAGCCTACAACAAGCTTTTAGATATTGGCTATGAACAATCATATTCTCATGAAGTCGCAACGGCGATCGACGAACTCATGCGGACAAATTTCTCCTGCCTGCGGCTTTCAGAGGAGGACGTGACTCGATTACGGGTGGAGCTTCTCGCAGCTTTTGCCAGAATGAAAGCGAACGACGCGCAAGCAGTAAACGATGTGCGGGGACAATCGTCGATAAAGGCTGACCTCGACAGTGCGATAGCGGCGCTGGATTTAGGTCAACAAATGGTCGACAGAATTTCGGAAAATTGCTCAACCTTCCGGCGGAAACCAGAAAATATCGATTCTTTCAATGAGGCACTCACAGTCAACTCACTTGAAGAAACCTGCACAGAACTGAAAATACTGCGCGGAACCATCAACACTACGCTAAACCAGATGTCGCAGTAGTTTAAGATTGGGGCGGGCGGGGCCGCCGCTGGAATGATCTACGGGATACCGCCCGAGGGAGCCGCCTGGGCGACGGATGCCGCAATAAGCACAGCACCCGGCGCCAATAGCCAGTAGAGACGTGTTAACTTGTGCCAATAAACGCGCATAAGGGCCTCCATTGATCAGCAGCTGAGAGGAATATCACATCTGCTAGGTGAACGCCATCTGAACAGAATCCGCCAGCCGAAAAAATTCCGGAGCGATTAAGATTTCGGAGCTGGGGCCGGTCTCTTCAAGGCCAAGCCGGAGCGCGAGCAAGAAATTCGCGACCGGCGCGAAACGATGCAGGCCGGTCTGGCCGTTCTTGAGCCGAAGAGGGCGCGCAAATCTGGGGCACTCGATGACTTGTCAGTGGCCGTTCTACACGGCGATATTGTCGATGAGCCGTGTCTTGCCGAGCCACGCCGCCGCGAGCAGCCGGATCGGCCCGTCGCCGGGCGAGGCGATCGGCGCTAGCGTTTCCGCGCGACGCGCCTCAAAATAATCTGTGACAAAATCCGCCGCAGCGAGAGTTGCGCGACCCCTATCGAGTGCGGTTTTGATGGGGACATCGTGGCGAATGTCGCTGGCGCATTTGCCAAGCGCCGCATAGAGACGCGGCGCGCGCGCGCGCTCTTCAGCCGACAAATAGGCATTGCGCGAGGAGAGCGCGAGGCCGTCCGGTTCGCGCACCGTGGGCGCAGAAAGAATTTGTGTCTCGAAATCGAGATCGCGCGCCATTTGCGTTACGACCTTGAGCTGTTGAAAATCCTTTTCACCAAAGATCGCGACATCCGGACGGCATTGGTTGAGAAGTTTCGCAACGATGATCGCTACGCCCGGAAAATGCGTTGGCCGGAATCGATCTTCAAGGCCAACGGCCGCCGGGCCAGCCAAAGAGATCGTGGTGGCAAAGGCCTCGCCATACATCTCCTCAACTCGCGGCGCGAACAACAGATCGCCTTTTGCTTCTGCGAATAGAGCCGCATCCGCATCGAGCGGGCGCGGATAGGCGGCAAAATCTTCCGAAGGCGCAAATTGCGCCGGGTTAACAAAAATCGACATTACGACCCGGCGCGCGTGCTTTTTCGCTTCATGCACAAGAAAAATATGTCCGGCGTGAAGTGCGCCCATCGTCGGCACGAGCGCAATCGTGTCGCCCGCGCGCCGCCACTCCGCCAGACGTGCCCTGAGGCGTGCCACGTCATGCGCCGTTTCGACGCTTCCGGCAGCAGGAAGGGTCTTCGGGATTCGTGTCATCCGTTGTTCAACACATGCGCGGTTGCCGGCCCTGGGGGACACCGCCGGGCAGCGGGGATCAATTGACTCAATGGGGACGCCTGCGTCAGCGTGGTGGACATCCGCGCGCGGTCAAGCTATCTCCTCCTTGCTATCTGGAAAGAAACCAGCGTCATGGCCGACTCCATCAGTGCCGATGCAGCGTCGAGCGCGCTGCTCTACCATCGCTTGCCGCGCCCCGGCAAGCTTGAGATCGTGGCGACGAAGCCGCTGGCCACGCAGCATGATTTGTCGCTCGCCTATTCGCCGGGCGTTGCCGCTGCGTGTCTTGCGATTGCCAAGGATGCCGG
>CAYWHF010000023.1:0-12764 GCA_964457695.1 uncultured Methylocapsa sp. | reverse complement strand
CGCGCGATCGTGCATTCGATAAAAAGTACATATGGGTATCGCGAATCTGCGTAAGCGCAAAAAATAACGGCCGCATTTCGCCTTTTGGCGGCCTGAGAGCTAGGCCATCCCTTTTGTGCTATAGTCGTCCGACGGCGTGTTCCGTCCTGCCCCCGCGCGTCTTCCTCCGAGTAACCAATCATGGCCTTGCCGCGCCGGTCACCGCGAGCCCTGGAAGCAAGTTTTGAGGGCACCCGCTTCCTCGTCGTCGAGGCGCGCTTTTATGAGAATATTGCCGCTATGCTGCTCGAAGGCGCAAAAACCGCTTTCGCGCAGGCGCGTGCCTCGATCAAAATTGTCACCGTGCCTGGTGCGCTCGAAATCCCGCTTGCCATGGCAATTGCGCTCGACCATGCCGCCGCTGAAAAGCGCCCCTTTGACGGTGCCACTGCGCTTGGTTGCGTTATCCGCGGCGAGACGCATCATTTCGAGATCGTCGCGAATGAAAGCGCCCGCGCCTTGATGCAGCTTGCGCTCGAGAGAAAGCTGGCCTTTGGCAATGGCATTTTGACCGTCGACAACGAGGCCCAGGCAATTTTTCGCGCCGATCCATCGAGAGGCGACAAAGGCGGCGACGCTGCCCGCGCCGCGCTTTCTCTTCACCTCCTGAAACGAGAGATTGGGGCGCACTGATGGCCAGTCCCAGCCAACGTTCCGCAGCCCGGCTTGCCGCCGTCCAGGCCCTCTATGAGATGGAGATTGCAGGCAAAGGGCTGAACGAGACAAAGTCGGAGTTCGAGTCCTTCTGGATCGGAAATGAAATCGAAGGGATGCAATTCCGGCAAGCGGAAATCGCGTTTTTCAATGACATTTTGGCTGGTGTTTTGGCTGCTCAGGGACCGATCGACCGGCTGATCGACAAAACTTTGGCTTCCGGCTGGCCCTTGTCGCGGGTTGATTCCGTCATGCGTGCAATCTTGCGTGCGGGCGCCTATGAATTGAAGACGCGCGCCGATGTTCCGGCGCGGGTATCGATCAAGGAATATGTCGATGTTGCCGGCGCCTTTTTCGGACCGGAGGAATCCGGAATGGTCAATGCGGTGCTCGACGCCTTGGCACACCACTATCGCGCGGCGGAATTTGCGCCGCGCGCGTAAACTTTTAGGGTCGCGATTTCTATGGGCAGGCCGTCCGAAGACGAATTGATCGCGGCCTATTTCGCGCCGCTTGCCGGGCCGGGAGCTTTTGGCTTGCGCGATGACGCGGCGCTCCTTGCCGGAAAACCAGGCCACGACATCGTCGCGACCACCGATATGCTGATCGCCGGCGTGCATTTTTTTCCGGGCGACCCGCCAGGCGCGATCGCCCGCAAAGCCCTGCGGGTCAATCTCTCCGACCTTGCCGCCAAGGGAGCGGAGCCTTTGGGCTTTCTCCTTGGCCTTGCCTTGCCAGAGGATTGGACCGAGGCGTGGCTTGCCGGTTTTTCGCATGGGCTTGGCGAAGATGCCGCAGCCTACAATTGTCCGCTTCTTGGCGGCGATACTGTAAAAACTTTTTGTGCCACCGTCGTTTCGATCACGGCCTTTGGCGCCGTGCCCGCGGGCTCCATGATTATGCGCGGCGGCGTCGAGGTAGGCGACCGGATCTATGTTTCGGGAACAATCGGCGACGCGGCTCTCGGCCTCAAACTTCGGTCGACTGAAGCGCAAGACGAGGGTTGGATCGGCAGTCTGGGCACGAAGGAGACCGCACATCTCGCGGGGCGCTATCTGTTACCGCAACCGCGCCTCTCTTTACGCAACGCGCTTCTCGCGCACGCCCATGCGGCCATAGACATTTCCGACGGTTTTATGGGCGATCTTACAAAAATGCTGCGGCTGACTGGCATGACGGCCGAGGTCTTGATCTCCGATGTGCCGCTTTCGGCCGCCGCGCGGACCGTTCTCCGCACTTCGCCATCACTTACCAAAACAATTCTGACTGGCGGCGATGATTACGAGATTCTGTGCGCCGTGCCGGAAGCTCGTTGCGTTTCCTTCGAAGCAGAAGCCGCCGCCGCTTTGGTCCCGGTCACGTCTGTTGCGATAGCAGTGGCAGGGGAATGTCCGCCAATGTTAAAGGATAAGGATGGTGCGACATTGGCTTTCGCGCGGCCTTCCTTCCAGCATTTTTAGCGTGCACGCCAAAGTTAGCTTAAATCGTGCGAGCGCCGCCTTGATTTGCGGCCGGAATTGTGCCTCAGAGCCCGGCCTCCGCGAGGAACTCATGCCAACAATTGCGTCAAATAAAGAGCTGCGCGCCGCCGCTCGGCCAACCAATCGGCCGAGCGAAGAGCGGCATGCCTGCGCATTTGGCGGCTACCCGCAACAAATGAAAAAACCCGCAACAGGGTTGAAAAGACCGGATTAACCGGCGGCAGGGCCAGCCCTCCGCCGCAAGGCAGGAGGGGCAAATGGCCCAAAACATCGCACCAAAACCGCACCATCAAAATTCGAATCCGGGCGCCCGCTTGCGCCCGTTCGGCGTTGCCGCGGGCATCCGCGCAGAAATTCAAGAGAGGACAAACAATGCGCAGGGCAGATCCCTATCAAGAACGCGCGCGCGAACTGTGCGTTGCAGCGGGCATCGATCCCGACAGCCGGATCGAGCGGCCCGGCCAGCGTTCGATGCCGGCATGGTGCGCCTATCGCGATGCCGCGCGCCAGGAACATCTCGCGCGCGACGCCGCCACCGCGGCGCAGGACATTGCATCGCTGCGGCCGCAAGAGGCCCAATACCAAAACAGCCCCCTAAAAGTGTTCGGCGCGCATGAAGAAGCGACGCTCGCGCAGATGCGCAACAGCATGTCGGTCGGCAATGTGACCGCGGGCGTCATCTGCGCTGACGGCCACCTCGGCTACGCACATCCGGTCGGCGGCGTCATCGCCTATGAGAAGCAGATCAGCATTTCCGGCGTCGGCTTCGATATCGGTTGCGGCAATATGGCCGTTCAGCTGGACACCGCGTTCGAGGCAATCGCCAGTGACGTTGGCGCGATCACAAAGGACGTGGCAGGCGCGATCTCCTTTGGAATCGGCCGCCGCAACGCAGAACGGGTCGAGCACGCGTTATTTGACGATGACGCCGCATGGCGCGAGTCCGGGATGGAGGACTATCGCCAGAAAGCGGCAAACCAGCTCGGCACGGTCGGCTCCGGCAACCACTATGTCGACTTGATGCGCGACGAGGATGGTTTTGTTTGGATCGGCGTGCATTTCGGAAGCCGCGGCCTTGGCCACACGAGTGCCACGCGTTACCTCAAGGCCGCGGGCGGCAAGGACGGCATCAATGTTCTGCCGACGGTGATCGACGAGGACAGCGAAGTCGGCTGCCGCTATATCGCGGCAATGGGGCTCGCAGGCCGCTATGCCTATGCCGGCCGGGAATGGGTGATCGAGCGCGTGCGCAAGATCATCGGCGGCGCCGTGAGCGATACCGTGCACAATCACCACAATTACGCGTGGCGCGAAACGCATGACGGCCGCGATCTTTGGGTCGTGCGCAAGGGCGCGACGCCGGCGTTTCCCGGCCAGCGCGGCTTTGTTGGCGGCTCGATGGGCGACGATGCGGTGATTATCGAAGGTGTGGATAGCTCCGAGGCCAAGGCGGCCCTCTATTCGACGGTCCATGGCGCCGGGCGTCATTTTGGCCGCAAGGAAGCCAAACGCCGTTTCAACCGGGCCGAAATGGATGCCTGGCTGTTAAGCCGCGGCGTGATCCTCATTGGCGCCGACCTCGACGAAAGCCCAATGGCCTACCGCCGTCTGCCGGAAGTGCTCGCGCACCATGCGGGGAGCATCAGGGTGCTGCACACGCTCCGGCCCTTTGCCGTGGTGATGGCAGGCGCCGGCGAAGTCGATCCATTCAAGGATTAGACCTCTTATGCCAGCCCGCTGTCTTCTTGGATCGGCCAAAAGATCAATCGAGGGAAGCGACGGCGCCCTTATAGGTGAAAGTGATATGGATCGAACTCACTTGCTCGATCGCCGGCGAGATGGCGCGAACTTCCCCAAGATCGGCCTGCAAGTGATTATCGTCGCGCCAATTGAGCATGGGTGTTTCCTTTGGCTTGAAACGAACGACGAGCTTGGCGGATGAGCTTCGAACCGCACGCACGCGGAGCTGATATTGCCGTTTGAAAAGCCCAAAAATGCAGCCGCGGACGCTGATGTCGGCGATATCGCCCCGCGCATTAGCGAGGCTCGATATCGTCCATTCGGAGCATGCCGGATATGGCCAGGCGGCAAGAATCTTTTCGCCTGCAAAATATAAGACGAGGATCAGAGCGCCTAGGCCGATCGTCACGCGCCGGATGAAAACCCCGAGGCTGCGCAATATCCGAATTGAGCGGCGGCGATCGGCCATGGTCTATTCGAGGCTCTGCTCGGCGCCGTTATAACTATAGGTAATTGTCACGCTGCCGCGCTGGCCGACTTGCGGCGTGAGCCAGCTGACTTTGCCGAGATCGACATTCAAGTGATTTTCATCGAGCCAATTCAAGACCGGGGGAACCTTGCGATTTTGGGGTTCGTAGTAGACGAGCACGGCATCGCCCGATTCTGCGGATAGATGCAGGCCCAATCGCTTCTCATTTGGTATACCGATGAGGGCGCACCATCGTGCCATCGATTCGGCCATGAGTCTGCGCTGGCTTGTGACCGGCGCGTTACGCGCATTCCAGCAATAATCAAGCCAAGGCCCTGAGGCATAATAGAAGGCGGCGACGCCGGCATAAAGAATGACCGCGGAGCTCGCTACAAAGGCAAACCATTCGATCGCGTGGCGAATTCTCACCTCAACCTACCCCTCACCAAGCCAAAAGCCGCTTCATGGTTCACCAATGCTGTAAACGTAGGATATATTGACGCTGCCAACTTTGTGGAGCGGAGACTTTAACCAGCTGACCTTGCCAAGATCTATTACGAGCGTGTCGTTATCGAGCCAACGAAATTTGGGGTAATTTGGTTGAGGATCGCTGTGCTCAACCAGCGTCGTTGGTTTGTTAACGCCACCTAGCTCTAAGACGATGGAGTAATCGGCGATCGTTCCAAAACCTGTGCACAGTTTGAGGTATTCTGCGACAGCATCGTCCCGGCCGTTGGGCAAGCGGCTCCCTTCCACAAGGCCCTCGTCACATCCCCACACCTCTGGCTCCTTTGCCATCATGACGAGAAAATAAAGAGCCGGTAGGAGATGCCATATTATTGCACCCAGCACGATCAATAGGGCAACGAAAAGGGCTATGATGCCGCGCTTCATTTCCAACTCTCTTGGTAGAGTCAGAAGGGTTCGCAAATGGTTCCGTCAGCAACCAATCATTCGAGGGTTGGCTCGGCGCCGCTGTAACGGTAGCTGATATTGACGTGGCCGAGCTCGGTGATCTGCGGCGTGAGCCACGTGACTTCGCCGAGATCGACGCTCAAATGATCTTCGTCGACCCAGCTAAAGACCGGCTCGGTTGTGTTCGACACCCCGCCGTAATAAACCAGGGCAATGAAATCCTCCTCATCTGCGAGCTTAAGACCGATACGCTCCTCCGCCGCAGAGCCGAAAAGCGCACAGTCCCGCACCTGGTCTTCGACCATATCGCCGCGCCCGTTTTTGGCGGAATTTCCGTATGCCATGTCGCATGGATTGATGAGCTTAGGCCCAAAGACATAAACAACTGCTCCGGCCACATAAGCGACAAGCAACGCACTTGCCGTGAAAGCGATCCATTCAAACCAGCGGAGCAGTTTCATTTCCAGATTCCATCGTGCGCATCGTCCCAGCCGCGATACGTCCAATATTTTCTCTCCTCCTTACCAGTTTCATAATTGCTGGATTAGAGGTAAGCAAAAGTCTCAGAAATGTCGTGCGTGTGCTCACGAGTATAGCCAGCACCTGCCATAAATACACCGACGGCGTAATTACTTGCATTTGTATATGCTGGATAAAATGTATTGGTTGCTTTGTCGCGTTGAAAATCGAACCTCCCGAAGTGGCCTATAGCGCTATCAATTTGAAACGGAGTAGTCACTTTGGTACCCGCAGCATACACTTCTCGAAAATTTGCCCGCGGAGGGGCCATGAGTTTCCCAGTTTTTTTGGAATAGGGATCGTCAATTTTCGTGCCGTCGGGCCGCTTAACAACGACAGCATCTTTGGGAAGATCGCGCTCTTTGTTGATCGCGTCCGCATGCGCCGCCGCCGATCTTCCCTCGGTTAGGGTCGATTCGGCCGCATTCACACCATCTTCTTCGGCTGCATTCCCGCCAGCTTCCGACGACGTCCACTGGCCGCTCGTGCGGCCGCTCCCGGCGGGCACGCGCGGCTGATTCTCGTCATATTTGCTTACGTCGAGCTGGAACAGGCGAAGGCCCAGCTCGCGAGCAAGCTCGCGGGGCGTGACGCCCGCGTCCAGCAGCTTGGCCGCCAGCGAGACGCGATAGGTGGCTTCCGCGTCGAGCTTTCCCAGGCCGCATTGCGCAAGATGGATCGCGGCCAGACATTTATCGCCGCTCTGCCAATGTTTTGACACGCGGCGAAGGGCGCCTAGTGCGTTCCTGGGGACGGTGCCGTCATAAGCGATGGCGAGCAAGGTAAGAATTCGCTCTTCCTCGTCGTCGAAGCAAAGCCCTTCATCGCCCATTTTCGCCAGTGAAGTGCCGCCGATGTCGAGCCCTCGCTCGGTCAAGGTCACCCTGCTATCAAAGGCGCGTAAAACACCCTCTTTAGAATTATTGCTGGAAAGCATTGTCAGCCTGCCTGAAATTCGCGCCTAAAAACGTCCGGATATTATACAGGATCTATTCATTCTTTTGAAAGCGAGCTTAGTAAGTTATATTATACACATCTTATTATTGAGCGAGTATGATTGCCCGATTCGCTCTCTGCGCGAAGCGCGGTTCTAAAGACTTTTCGCTTCCGCTACACTGGGCAGACGGTCAAAGGCGGCGGATAGGTTGGCATGGTGGAAGAGGCAGGGCGGGCGGCGATCATCGGGGTCGTCACGGCTTCCGACCGGGCGAGCATCGGCATCTACGAGGATTTGAGCGGGCCCGCGATCATCGCTTACTTGAGCAAGATTCTCACGACGCCCTTCAAAATCGTACGCAAAATCATTCCGGACGGATTCGAATCCGTGCGCGACACGCTGGTCGAGCTCGCCGATACGCATCACTGCGACTTGATCCTGACCACGGGCGGAACCGGCCCTTCGCCGCGCGATCTCACGCCGGAAGCAACCGAGGCGGCGGCGCCGCGCGTCTTGCCGGGCTTTGGCGAGCTCATGCGTCAAGAAAGCCTGAAGCAAGTTCCAACCGCGATCCTGTCGCGCCAGATCGCCGCGCATCGCGGGCCCTGCCTCATTATCAATTTGCCCGGAAAGCCTGCATCGATCGAAACCTGCCTTAATGTGGTCTTTCCGGCGGTGCCTTATTGTCTCGATCTGATCGGCGCCGCCTATATCGAGACGGATGCGGCGGTCCTCAAATCTTTCCGGCCAAAGCAAGCCTAGATGGACTTCGGCGTACCCACCAAACCCAAGCCGGATTTTGACGCGGCGGCGCGCATAACCGAGCTCACCTCCGGCTATGCGCCGCTGCCCGGCATACCGGACGAATTTTTGGGCGCCGGCCGCCGCCCTCGGGCCCACTGGATGCGGTTTCTTTCCGCGTTGATGGAGCTCAGCGAAGAAGACATCACCCGGCGCTTCGCCACCGCCGACCGGCATATGCGCGACATCGGCGTATCCTACCGCGCCTATGGCGACACGAGCGAACGCGCCTGGCCGCTTTCGCATGTGCCGCTGCTCATCGAGGCAGAAGAATGGCGCGAAATCGCCGCGGGAATTGAGGAGCGCGCGCAGCTCCTGGAAATGATCCTGGCCGACATTTATGGCGAGGGCCGGCTGATTGCCGCGGGCGATCTGCCTGCCGCCGCCGTCACCGGGCCGGAATTCCTGCATCCGTTGCATGGCGTGACGCCGCCGGGAGGCAAATTTCTGCACATATACGCAGCCGATTTAGGGCGCGGCCCCGACGGCCGCTGGTGGGTTCTCGGCGACCGTGCTCAGGCGCCTTCGGGCGCGGGCTATGCGCTTGCAAACAGGCTGGTGCTCGCGCGCGCTTTCCCGGACCTTTACCGCGACATGAATGTCGAGCGGCTTGCGCCTTTCTTCGAGGCCTTTCGCCTCGGCCTTGCCTTTATGGCCCAGCGGCCTGACCCGCGCATCTGCCTTCTGACGCCTGGCCCTTTTAACGAAACCTATTTCGAGCAGGCCTATCTCGCGCGCTACCTCGGCTTCCTTCTGGTCGAAGGGGGCGATTTGACGATGCGCGACAGCAAGGTGCATGTCCGCACGATCGCCGGGCTCAAACGCGCCGACGTCATCTGGCGTCGCATCGACAGCGATTTTGCCGATCCGCTCGAACTTAACTCCCAATCGCGGCTCGGCGTACCGGGTCTCGTCGATGCGTTGCGCGAAGGCGGCGTCGTGATTGCCAATGCGCTTGGATCGGGCGTGATTGAAGCCCCGGTGATGATGAGCTTCATGCCGAAACTCTATCGGAACTTGCTTGGCAAGGAGTTGCGCCTGCCCAATATCGCGACCTGGTGGTGCGGCCAAAATGAGGCGCGCCGCACGGTACTCGAGAAAATGAGCGAGCTTGCGATCACGGGCGCGTTCGGCGGGCCGGTACCGGGCTTTGCCGCCAATCAGCCGCTGATTGGGGCCGCCTTCACCGCGAAAGAAAAGGAGCAGCTCAAAACAGCCATTACCGAGCGCGGCGTGGATTTTGTCGGTCAAGAGGTCGTGAGCCTTTCGACGACTCCTGTATGGCACAACGACAGGTTTATGCCGCGGCCATTCGTATTAAGAGTTTATGCGGCACGCACGCCAAACGGGTGGATGATCATGCCAGGCGGCTTCTGCCGCATCTCCGGGCGCGCCGATGCCCGTGCCGTCGCGATGGGCGAAGGCGTGCAATCGGCCGATGTCTGGGTGCTCGCCGACAAGCCGGTCGCAATGGTGAGCCTGCTGCCAACCGATGAGACGGTTCGCATTCGCCGCATCATGGGGACATTGCCGAGCAGGGCTGCGGATAACCTCTTTTGGCTTGGGCGCTATCTCGAACGTTCAGAAGCGACATTGCGGCTGATTCGCTGCCTTGCCAGCCGGGTCGTCGAGACGGACGCTCCGACAGTTAAACCGCGGTCGGCGGTGGCTAAACTCATGAGCCTGCTGATTGCCTGGAACGCGGCGCCAGTTTTGCCTGCTTCAGGCACGATGACGCTTGCTGCGATCGCCTTGCACAGCGAGGAAGAATATGGCTCGGCGCTTTCCATCGTGCGCGATGCACGCCGCGCGGCTTCCTTCATAAGGGAGCGGCTTTCGACTGACACTTGGCGGCTCATTGGCGACCTCAATCAAGACCTTGCGGCTGACTGGCGCGTGCCTCTTACCGAGCCGGAGGCCTTCGAGCGCGCCGACGCGGCTTTGCGGACGATCGCGGCAATCTCCGGCTTGGCTCAGGAAAACATGAATCGCGGCGCCGGATGGCGCCTGTTCGATTCCGGGCGGCGCATCGAGCGCAGCATCGTCACCTGCCGCTTTGCGCGTCATTTTGGAAGCGCCGGCGCGCCAACGGACGATCTCGATGTCTTGCTCGATCTCGTGGATTCGCAGATTACCTTCCGCTCGCGCTATTTGATGGGCCTCGCCCTCAACCCGGTCCGCGACATGGTTGTGCTCGATTCATTCAATCCCCGCTCGGTCGCCTTTCAAGTGGAGCGGCTCGCCGAACATCTCGAAACTTTGCCGCTGCTCAGCGACGATGGCATGCTTGAGGCGCCGCGCAGGCTGATCCTGCAACTTGCCTCCGAAGTAGCAACGGCATCTGCGCAACATCTCGACAATGAAAAGGTCCTTGGTTTCGAGCAGAGCCTTCTCGCTCTTGCCGATGCGATCGCTGCGCGCTACTTCCTGCAGGGGCCTCATGTCGCCCGGGCCGACGAATCGAGTGCGCTGGCGTGATCTACGATATCCAGCATCTGACACTCTATCAGTATGGTTCGGCCGTAACATTCTCGCATTGTGCCTTGCGGCTGTTGCCGGCCGACGGTCCGGGACAAAAAGTGCTTTCGAGCGATTTGCGCATCGCTCCTGGGCCTGCGCAAACGGTCCAACGGATGTGTTTTTTCGGCAACCGTCTCACGATCCTCACGATCGAAACGGCGCACCGCGAGCTTGCCGTGGAGGTTACTGCAAGCGTTGAAGTCGACCGGACCGATCCTGATGGTCTCTTTCGGACTCTAGCGACCGAAGAGGTGCGGGAGGAAGCTTTTGGCTGTTCTTGCCTCGACAGGGATTCGCCAGCCCATTTTCTGCATGCGAGCCGTCTTGTGCCGCGGTTTGAGCCCGTTACCGACTATGCACGAAAAAGCTTTCCTGCCGGGCGGCCCGTTCTTGATGGTGCGAAGGAGTTGATGCGGCGGATCAAAACCGATTTCAAATATGATACCAAGGCGACGGTCGTCTCAACGCCCATCTCGGAAGCCTTCTCTAAACGGCACGGCGTTTGCCAAGACTTCGCGCATATCATGATTGCGGGCCTGCGCGGCCTCGGCCTGCCGGCCGCCTATATATCGGGCTATATCCGCACGATTCCGCCGCCCGGCAAAAAACGCCTCGAAGGCGCCGATGCGATGCACGCTTGGGTATCGCTCTGGTGCGGCAAGTCGCATGGCTGGGTTGGATTCGATCCGACCAATGCGATGATGATCGGCAACGACCACATTGTCTTGGCGAAAGGCCGCGACTATGCCGACGTTTCCCCCGTCGCGGGAATTATCCTCGGCTCAGGCGAGCAGGATGTCGAAGTGCGGGTCGACGTCGTACCAAGAGTGTGAGCCAAAAACGATTCAACTTTTACGAATCCGTTTTTGGCCGCGAGCGTTTCTGTTCCGGTGCGGGCCGCAATTTTGCTCGATGATAGTTACCGAAAATTTCCGCGAGGAGTCGCGAGGGGTCGAAGAGGGTCAGGATGGCGACAGACGGTAGCAGAGCCAAAGTGGGGCCGAATTTGGTGTTTCTGTACTCTCGATACTGCGCATGGGACCGACCGACAGGAGAAACTGCTGACGCTATTGCAACGTTCCCAGCCAAAAGCCACGCCCGCTCGCACCGAAAATCAATTGACCCGGACGCCAAGGAATGAACTTCACAATGCTGCCTCGCAGTACGGCCAGACCTTTGTTGCGTTGTACCGAGGTTTTACCGAAATTCCCCGATAGCCAGATTCCTTTTTCAGACAAAACATCATGGAACGGGTCGTCATCCGTGGAAATCACAATGCGATTGGCATTCGTCGGATCCACAGTCACGCTTTGAATGAAGTCCGTCGCGGCAGTGGGAATGGGAAGCTGAGTCCAGACTCCGTCATAGCGATAGAGCCCGTCGGTCGAATCGACCCTGTATTTTGTTACGTAGAGACGGGTCGATTTTGTCGGGTCCACTATGATACGACTCGTGTCGGTGGGACTGCTAGGCATCAGCGAAAAGCTGGTTCCTCCATCCTTGGTTTTCCAGATGCCACGATGCCCATTGATGAAAAAAGTAGTGTTTGAGGAAGAAATAGGTGCCGCAATGTACACAAGGGCTCCGTCGTTACTGATGCCCCCGGTCGTTACCTTTGCCCACGCTTTTCCACCATCAGTCGATGCGTATAACCCACCATTGACGATCACCCACACTTTATTGCTGTTGCCAGGAAGGGCATAGATGCCTCCGAAGTTGCCGGAGTTATTCCCAATTGGATTGGTTGCATAGGTCCAGGTTTGTCCGCCATCGTGGGACTTCCCGATCCCGTCCAAAAAGCCAGACTGACCGAACGTTGC
Source organism: uncultured Methylocapsa sp. (assembly GCA_964457695.1). Taxonomy (GTDB): domain Bacteria; phylum Pseudomonadota; class Alphaproteobacteria; order Rhizobiales; family Beijerinckiaceae; genus Methylocapsa. The sequence continues at coordinate 869 of CAYWHF010000023.1, read as the reverse complement.
GTACACCGTATCTCCCGAAAACGTTGCGTCCTGCCCGCCATTAAACGGATGCAGGCCGCCTCCCCTCCGCCAGGTTTTGAGATCGTCCGAGCTTTCTACCCATTTGCCGTCATCGAGACCCATCACAGCGACCCGGTGAGAACCTGGATCGAAGATAATGTTGGTCGCGACGAGACCTGAAAAGCCGGTACCCCTCCACTGTGGTCTCTTCACCTCAATTGCGGTAACATCGCGCCAAGTATTTCCACCGTCGAGCGAACGATTAATTACCGTATCATTGGTGGCAAACACTCGCTTGGCGTCTTTTGGGTCAACCGCCAGTCCGAACGCCGTACCTGTAGCTCCCTGGTAAAAGTGTGTGGTGTTATTGAGCACTGTCCAATGAGCGCCACTGTCGATGCTCCTATAGGTTACATTGACGGAGAAGCTCAGGTCGGTCGTAAACAACTCATTGGAAGCAGAAGGTGCAATTTCAATGATCGGGTAGGATGAAGTCAGCCCATCTTGGCAACACATTTGAGTAAAGCCCCGGTTTATCGATTGCCAGCTCGCTCCCCCGTTCGTAGATTTGAAGACTCCACCGACAACATTACGCCCTTCGCTATTCTTTCCAGAAAAAAAAGAAGCGTAGATCAGGTTCTGATGGCGGGGGTCGGTTCGCACGTAACTCGCGCTTAGGGTCGACGGCAGCCCCGAGTTTATGGAATGCCATGTCGCGCCGCCATTAATGCTCTTGAAAACTCCCTTGCGATCGACGGCAGCGTATAGTGCACGCGGGCTCCCGCCCGAAGCATAAGCCGCGGCCATCACGCCGCAGAAGATCTGGGAGCCAGGACTAGTGGGACCTAATTGCGCGAGATGCGTCCAAG
>CAYWHF010000022.1:0-12959 GCA_964457695.1 uncultured Methylocapsa sp. | reverse complement strand
AGAAATCGGTCTGCCGAGACTAATAGCGCGCTACGTCGCAAGAATCGTCCAAGTCGCTCCCCCACCCATGGTTTGACAAACGCTTCCGATGGAGGAGAAATTAACGCAGAGATCGCGCCGTCGCAATCCCGAAAAAGCCAGCAGGTGACTGCCGTTGTCCGGATCAAACAAGATTTTTTCCAGGGGCAACGAATAAGAGAAGTCGGAAATCACAAACATCCCATTTCGCATCGATCTCCAATGAACTCCGCCGTCGCTGCTTTGGTAGGGCCCGCTGGAAGTCGCTGCCCAAACCTTGGACCCGTTGTTCGGATCCCAGGTAAAGGAACCAAATTCCCAACTCCTAAATCCAAAAGTCGCCTGCCAAGTGTCGCCGCCATCCGTGCTGAGCCCGGCGCCAAGAACATCGCCGCCAACCAGGACTCGATTGCCATCGAAAGGATTGACGGCGACGGTAACTACAAAGCCCCCACTGCCCGGCTCGCCGAGCGGCTTCCACGAGATGTCGGACGCCGCAAGCATCGTTCTGGGACACACGAAGACAGAAATAACAAGCCAAACCAGCATGCGCTTTAAGGACTTCATAATCGCTCCCATGACGTTTGCTGACTTTCATCTTTTCCCGTCTTCGTGAGGCGACGAAACCGGCCGCAGTTGCAGCCCCGCGCCATTACAAATGCCCGTTTCACGCCGTGGCTTTTTCCGGAAATTTTGGCTCTGGCACGGGGCTTACTGCTTCACCTTGCCCGGGCATGGGCGCATCGGCACCGCTCGCCGCACGAATGATCGCAGCACCAATTTCGCTGATTTTCTGCCGGAGAATTTCATTCTCCTCTCGCTGCATAAGGGCCGCGGCGTCTTGCGGAGAAAGCGTCGCCCTCAGTTCTTCCATTTCCTTGGTGAGCCTGTCGCATGTCTTCCGCGACGCATCAAACGCTTGCTGGGAAGCCGCTTGTGCGGTGCGCAGCCGCTCAATTTTCTCAAGATAGCCCGCCTCCGCAGCGCGGGATGCTTCGCTTTGCAGCTTGCGGTGCCTGATCAAATCCTTTTCCCGCTTGACAGAGGCCTCCAGCGCTTCCTCGCGGTCGGCGACCCTTGCCGCCGCTGCTCTAAGCGTGACTTGATCCGCTTGATGCTGAAGCTGCAGAGTCGCAATCTCTCCCTCTAGCGCGTCTATCTTCGCAAGATGCGCCGCGAGCGCTTCGTCCTGCCGCGCCACATTCGCCCCAAGCGTATCGATCGTATCGCGCTGTTTGGCGGCAACCTCCTGCGACTCTTTAAGACTGGTCTCAAGCTCGCCAATCCTGGCATCTTTGCGGGCGATTTGGCCGGTGGTGTCGTAGGAGTCTTTTGCTGCCGCGGCAAGTTCGGCCGAAGTCTCCATCAGGGCGCGCCGAAGCTCAGAGAGCTCTTCGCGGCCTTCGCTCCCTTGCTCGGAAAGCGTATGCAGATTGCTGTCCTGCCGGGAGATAATCGAGGCGCTGCGGCCAAGTTCGGCCATATCGGCGGCATGACGCTCGTTGAGCTCTGCCGCTTTTTGCTCGAGCCGCCTGTATTTGACCGCGAATTCGGCCCGCAGCAGGTCGTGCCCGGCTTGAATTTCCTGAAGCGAGAGCGGCAGCTGCATTTCCAGCCGCCGCGTGGAGAGTCTGATGGCGCGGTGCCAATAGGCCGGGGCGGCGGCGAGCGCGATTACGCAAGCAACCAGAAACCCAAGCGCGAATATCATAATTTGTTCAATCACATCGCCGCCAATTCATTGTGAGGAGCACCGTTACATAACCGAAGCTGCCCGATCAGCCAAGCTGCCTGCCAGGGCGTGATTCTACACGCAAACCGCCACGATTAGAACAGGGAGTGTGACACGCGTTTGCGGCGAAACCGGGTCGAAAACGGCGCATTGTGGCGAAGCTATCACCCAAACGCGGTGAGTTTTGGATGAGATTTGGACAGCGAACATTGCCGCGCGGCGTGAAGTTCGGCCGCAATCCCGCAAACCCGTACTGTCGCTACTGTTCAGAATAATTCTAAAAATGTTTCCACGTGAAACATTTTTGGAATTGTTCTAGACACTCCGACACGCCCCGGCTGGTGTGATTGTCTTGACGAACTGTGCATCATGGCTCTACTTGCTAGGCCAGGCTCCCTGCTTCTTACCGTTGCGCGTCGCGCGATTGGCTGGCAATGAGCTCGCCTCGCAAGGAGCTTGCAATAAGCGCGCGCGTTTCTTCAATTCCGTAAAGCGCGACAAACGACCCGAAGCGCGGGCCCCGGCTCTCGCCTAAGAGGACTCGATAAAGCATCGAAAACCAATCGTTTGAGACGCCCGGCCTCTCGGGCGTTGCGCCCTTGACCTGCATGTCCTGATAGCGCGGTATTTTGCGCGCGACATCGTAAAGCAGCGGCTGGATTTCCTCCGGGCTCGCTCCTTTGGGCAGCGTGCCAAGAGCCTCCGAAAGACTTTCGAGCGCCGCGCGCTCGACGGCGTCGGGCTCGGCATATTTTTTTGCCGGAAGCAAAAAATCGCGGAAATAGCGCACGGCATAAGTCACGAGCCGGTCGAGGCGCGGATGCGTCTCGGGCGAGACGTCTGGGGCATAGCGGCGCAAAAAACCCCAAAGGACGTTTGGGTCCTCGCTGTTTGCGACAGCCGCGAGATTAAGGAGCATGCCAAAAGTGATTGCCGTGCGACTCGTCCCATGGGTCAAGACTTCGGGGGCGGGCGGCGCGCCAGAATGAAGATGCCAGACCGGATTGTTGAGGCGCTCTTTGGCTTCCTGCCTCGGATAGGCATCGAGAAAGGTGAGATAATCGTCGACCGCGCGCGGGATCACATCAAAATAGAGGCGCTTTGCCGCGGTTGGTTTCTGATACATGAAAAGCGACAGGCTTTCGGGACTTGCATAGGTCAGCCACTCCTCGATCGTCAGACCGTTGCCCTTCGACTTGGAAATTTTTTGGCCCCGCTCGTCGAGGAACAATTCATAGCTAAATCCCTCGGGCGGGGTGCCGCCAAGCGCGCGCGTTATGGCGCCCGATAATTTGACCGATTCGATCAAATCCTTGCCGGACATCTCATAATCAACCTTGAGCGCATACCAGCGCATCGCCCAATCCGGCTTCCATTGCAGCTTGCAGGCCCCGCCCGTGACCCTGGTTTCAAATTGTTCCTGCGTGTTGGGATCGCGCCATGCAATCGTGCCTGCAGATGTGTCGAGCGCATCGATCGGTACCTGCATCACGATGCCGGTTTTTGGATGGACCGGCAAAAAAGGCGAATAGGAAGCGGCGCGTTCTTCCCGGAAACTCGGCAGCATGATCGCCATCACTTCATCGTAGCGGGCGAGCATATGTAAAAGCGCGGCGTCGAAGCGCCCGGAGAGATAACATTCTGTGGCCGAGAAAAATTCGTAATCGAAGCCGAATTGATCGAGAAAGGCGCGCAGCCGCGCATTGTTATGCGCGCCAAAGCTCGCATGCGTGCCGAAGGGATCGGGAACTTGCGTCAAAGGCTTGCCGAGATGGGCGGCGACAAGCTCTTTGTTGGGAATATTGTCCGGCACTTTTCGCAGGCCGTCCATGTCGTCCGAGAATGCAATCAGGCGGGTCGTGAATTTTTTTTCCGTCAACACCTCAAATGCGTGCCGCACCATGCCGGTGCGCGCGACCTCGCCAAAAGTCCCGATATGCGGCAGGCCGGAGGGCCCGTAGCCCGTCTCGAAGATAACCTCGTTCTGGCCGGTTGCCTCGACCCGCCGCAGGAGCTTGCGTGCCTCTTCGAACGGCCAGGCATTTGCGCTACCGAGCGCGGCGGCGAAAGGCTCCGAAGCCGGAGATGCGGCAAGCGACATAACAGGACCTTCAGCAAAAAAGGAGTGTGCTGGATTCTCAGAGCCAATGAGTCGGCTCCGGTGGCTCCGCATCGGCTTCTCGTTTATTTCATTGCATCGTCCAGGAAAGAAAATACAGTGGCAGCCCATATTTCTTCACCCCGCACGCACAGTTCGTGACCGTCCTGGTGTGTCGTGCCGAACGGCGGGAAGATCGCTACCTTGTGAGGTTTGCCTACCTGGTTCATCTCTTCGTCGAGTGCACGACTCGGAGCCAAATCATAATCATTCTCTGCCTGAACCAGCAGAACTGGCACGGTGGCCCGGTGCGCTGCGGCGAACATACGCTCTCGCATGTTGGGCGAGCTGCTCCATATCTGGGCGGCTCCGGCGAAGTCCACCGCCGCGCGCAGCCTCAACTCCTGTCCAGCCGCAAGGATGGTTTGAATCCCGCCAAACGAGCAGCCCGCAACGGCGATCCGCCGCGTGTCCACATACGAGAGGCTCTTCAAATAGTTGAGTGCAGCGATCTGATCCTTGAGATGTGCTTCCATCAATTCCACTAATTTCCGGTCCCGTCCTTCAACGCCGTGCTGGGCATGGGCACGATTGAGTACGTCTCGGATGTAGGCCCCTGGCGAACGCCCCTGCCCGCTTCGATGGGGAATGAAAAAAATGTATCCTCGGGTCACGAAAAGTGACCCGAGTTGTGGCAGCCAGCCCGGCCGGCGCTCGCTCCCGTGATTCCAGAGCACCGCGCGGAACGGACCATTGCCTTCCGGCTTGTAAATAAATCCGTGGAGGAGTCGGTCGCCGCTTCTGAACGTCACTTCCGCAGGCGCTGTCAACCCAGCCTGATTTCCTGCCGGTGCAGCTGCCACGCCTCCGCTCAGGAACAGGCCACCAATAAATAATCGAGAACCGAGTGCCCTAATCGACATCGGAGCGACTGCAGAAAAACTTAATTAGACCGATGTGCACGGCAACCTCTCATGCGACTGAGGAAATCTAGACAAGCCTTAAAATGAAGCCGGCTAGGGGGATTTATACAGGACAATAACAATCCAGTCCCGTAGCGAATAGCTCTTCCGCCATACCCGGCCTTGAACCTAGGGGCTATTCGTGTATGGCGCTTGCCTTGACTCGAGACCAGATCTTCTGTTTGGCGGCGAAGAGGAGCAAAGCGTAGACCGCGAGGAAGCCCAAGACGGACACGCCGAGCCTTTTTCGTTCTTCGAGTTTCGGCTCGGCAGCCCACATCAGAAAAGCCGTAACATCCTTGGCATATTGCGGCACGGTTTTGGGCGAGCCGTCCGCGTAGTCGACAACCCCATCGGCAAGCGGCTTCGGCATGGCGATCTTGTGCCCCGGCATATATTCATTCCAATTCGGATCATCTTCATGCGTATAGCCGTTTATGAGCGCGTAAATGTAATCTGGGCCATGCTCTTGGTATTGAATAAAGGGATCGATCAAAAACTGCGGGAAGCCGCGCTCATAAGTGCGGGCCTTGGCGATGAGCGACAGGTCAGGCGGAACCGCGCCAAGCGCGGCGCGCGCCGCCTGCTCATTAGCAAAGTTCCATGGAAAATAATCCGACGGTCTGCCGGGGCGCTCGAACATTTCGCCAGCGTCGTTCGGACCATCCTTGATCTTGTAAGTGGCGGCCAGCGCCTTCACTTGTTTTTCCGAAAACCCGGGGCCGCCCGGATCGGCCAAATTGCGGAACGCAATGAGTTTGAGGGAGTGGCAACTGGCGCAAACTTCGCGATAGACCTGAAAACCGCGCTGGAGTTGCGCCTGGTCAAAACGGCCAAACGGCCCCGCAAAGCTCCATTCTTGAGTGGGCGGGATGGGTTGCTCGTGAGGATTTGGGCCTGCGCCCGACTCCGCAAACGTGCTTGCTGGGGCAAAACCAAAAGCCGCCGCAAAAAGCGCGAAAGCGGCGAGGCCGGTTAAGGTTCCGAATGTAGCTCCTTTGGTCATTGCGTCGTTCTTCACGGCAAGGGCCTTCACGGTTCGCGCTCATGCAGGTGCAGCTTGCCGCTCCCTGTCTTCGCGGCCCGGCCAGGTTTTTCGAGCACGGCGTCGTAAACGGAAGCAGGGACGGGTTTGCACTTTTCGTAAATTCCAAGCAGCGGCAGGAACACGAGAAAATGGAGAAAATAGTAGAAAGTTAGGACCCGGGCCGCGATCACATAGGCTCCTTCCGGCGGTTTCGATCCGAGGTAACCAAGCAGAACCGCGCAAAGGACAAACAGCCAAAAGGCTATTCTGTAAATCGGCCGGTACGACGCGGATTTAACTTTGCAACTGTCGAGCCAGGGCAGGAAGGCAATAACCAAGACCGAGGCGAACATTACGGCCGTGCCGATGAGCTTTGAAGGAATGGAGCGCAGAATTGCATAGAAGGGCAGATAGTACCATTCGGGCACGATATGGACCGGTGTCTGCAAAGGATTGGCTTCGATGTAATTGTCCGCGTCATAGAGATAGTTCGGCACGTAGAACACGAACCAGCCATAAAAGGCGAGGAAGCACACGAGCGCAAAGCCATCCTTCACCGTGAAATAGGGGTGAAAAGGCAAGGTATCCTTCGCGGAATTTTTCTCTAGTCCGGCCGGATTATTGGATCCGTGCACATGCAGCGCCCAGATGTGCAAGACAACGACTGCGGCAATCAAGAAGGGCAGAAGGTAGTGAAGCGCAAAGAACCGGTTGAGCGTCGCATTGTCGACCGCGTAACCGCCCCAAAGCCAGGTCGTAATCGCCGGGCCGATCGTCGGGATCGCCGAAAAAAGGCTTGTGATCACCGTCGCGCCCCAAAAGCTCATCTGCCCCCAGGGCAGCACATAGCCAAGAAACGCGGTTGCAATCGATAGAAGATAGATGAGAACACCGAGGAGCCAAAGGACCTCGCGCGGCTCCTTGTAGGAGCCGTAATACATGCCCCTGAAAATATGGATATAAAGCGCGAGGAAGAACATCGAGGCGCCATTGGCATGCGCATAGCGCAAAAGCCAGCCGTAGTTGATGTCGCGCATGATGTGTTCGACCGACGAGAAAGCAAGCGAGGATTGCGGCGTGTAATGCATGACGAGAACCACGCCAGTTACAATTTGCGCCACCAGCATGAATGAAAGAATTCCCCCAAACGTCCACCAATAGTTGAGGTTGCGCGGGTTCGGAAAGACCACGAAGGAGGAATGCATGAAGCCGAGGATAGGCAGGCGCTTTTCGAACCACTGTGCAAGGCGGCTTTTCGGGACATATGCCGGTTCTGCGCTCATGATCTGCTTTTCTCGCGATAGTATTGCCGTATCCTCAAACGTGCGGGCTTGCGCGCAAGGTTTTGCGGGCCGCGCGAATTAGCCAATTGTAATTTTCGTGTCGCTCACAAATTTATAAGGGGGTACCTCGAGATTGGCGGGCGCCGGACCCTGGCGGATGCGGGCCGACGCATCATAGACGGACCCGTGACAGGGGCAAAAAAATCCGCCTTCAATCGGCCCGTCATTTTTGAGCGGGACGCAGCCAAGATGGGTGCAAACGCCGATAACGATGAGCCATTCCGGCTTTTGCACGCGCGACGCGTCACTTTCCGGATCGCGCAAGTCATTCACATCGACCCGGCTTTCGGCTTCGATCACTTTTTGCGTTCGGTGGCTGATAAAAACGGGCTTTCCGCGCCATTTCACGGTGACGATCTGTCCTTCGGCGATATTTGCGATGTCGATATCGGTCGATGCCGCAGCCAATGTCGTTGCGTCGGGACTCATTTGATCGATTAGCGGCCAAGCCGCAAAGCCGGCTGCGATCGCTCCCATTGCGCCGGTCGCGACGAACAGAAAATCCCTGCGGTTTGGTTCTTCAGTTGCCGTGCTTTCTGCCATGGTATCCTCGAACTAGTCTGCCCCCGTAAATATCGCATAATCGAGCTGCCGCACGGAAGCAATAGACATTAAAGGATGATAGCCATCAGACGACAATTCCCATGCCGTTTTTGGCGAACCGGAGCCGCGCTTTCTGGCAGTTCATTGGCTCTAACCATAATCTAACTGGCTCTCGCAACCATGCAGCCTGACCCCGCGACCCCTCTTCTGATTGCGCTCTATCAGCCGGATATTCCACAAAACACAGGCACGATTTTGCGCATGTGCGCCTGTCTGGGGCTTGCCGCTGCAATCATTGAACCTGCCGGTTTTTTGGCAAACGACAGACATTTCCGGAGAGCCGGTATGGATTACCTCGCTCAAATCGATATCGCCCGCTTCCCGGATTGGGAGGCCTTCGAGGATTGGCGCCGCGCGAACGGGCGGCGGCTCCTGCTGCTGACCACTAAGGCGAGCCTTCCCTATACCGCTTTTCGCTATTCTCCGGGCGACATCTTGCTGGCCGGGCGCGAATCGGCCGGCGTGCCTGTGGAAGTCCATGACGCGGCTGACGCGCGGCTTCTCATTCCTTTGCGGCCGCCGATGCGGTCGCTCAATATTGCCGTCGCCTTGGCAATGGTGGCAGGGGAAGCGATACGGCAAATTCGCCACGCTGAGCCGGCGTAGGCTCCGGCTCCGTTCAATGCGCCTTTTGGCCAAGACTGCCCCTAAGCGGTCGTGATCGGATGCCTAGAGTGTACTCGATCGGTGCGTAAGACCAGCTTTCCATTAATTTGGCTTTTAATCGTCATTTGGTGTGATTGTGCACAGAAACGGTTGGTTAACGCGCTTATCCTGCGCCAATGGCTTATCTGCGTCAATTGAGGAGGGTGTCATGTTAAAGGCGCTTGATTGCTTTAGAAAGGCTTTATGCATTGTAATGCTTTGCATGTTTGTAGCGTTGATATTTGAGGAATTCAACGATATTTGTCACGCTACTCAGACACTGCTCTATAAAGCCGACCAATTGACGTCTCTTGAAATGCCTGGCGCTAAGGTCGTCTTCACAACAAAACGCGTTGACGCTGCTTTCAGCGCGCTCAACGTGGACGATGTGGAACCCGCAAAACGGCGCCACGCCCTGGACCTCATTCACAAGTTGAAGCAAGCCGAGTTTGTGCGGCTCATGTATGTCGAACAGCTCAAGGTTCTCTGCGAGTATGAATCTCCGGCGGATTCAAAGACGCGTTATGACGTCGCGAACGACTATAAATTGGTTGAAATGAAACTCGCCGAGATGAGCCCTGCAACTGGTGACGAGTTTAGGCAAAAGCAGCAAGAATTTGATGCAGGACATTCCGAAAATGGCAAACCTCTCCGCTGCTACCGCATGGAGCTTACGGGTGAAGGGTGGGACTTAAAAACAGCATTGGTCGGCAGTTTCGGAGAGAATTTCATGGGGGGATCTGACAAAACCATTCCCTCCGGGCAGCAGATCGCCTCAAATTAGTTCCGTGCATTCGCCTGAAATTTAAGATTGCGGCCGGATTGGCCGCAATCCGCATTTGGATTATCCTACTATACGAATCTCAAGCCTGGCACACGGAATTCGATGGATGACCGCCTCCTGTCAAAGCGATCACCATAAGACGGACGCTCACCTGGTTTTTGAAGGCGCTTCAACCGGCGGCCATTTATTATAGATAAGGCAATCTAAGCGATTGTTCGTTGGCGGGCTTGCAGCGATCTTATATCTGGCATCGCGAACTTCAACGCCTTCGAATAAGCTCCTGCGAGAACCATTTGTCCCGCCAAGCTCGGATGTGCCGGGTCGCCTGCGAACAAAGGGATGCCCGCTCCCTCCATGTCCATTTGCTGAACTTGACGCACACAACTCAAGCGACGGCGTTCTTTCATCACCGATTTCTCTTCCACGGCTCGCGCGGCTTGCAGGTGAGAATCGAGACTTGTGTGCAAGTGTTTGCAGAGGCTTGCCGTGGCGATTGGTCCATGATTGCGTTTTCCAAACTTGCTTTGGAGGCGAACATGGCACAGCGGCGGATTGGGCAGGAAAGTTTTCACTTCGGCACGACGGCCTTGCGGCCAACGAGCCTCGATGAGCTTTGGCCGTGATCGATTTTATGCCGGCAGACCGGGCTCTGTCCTCTCTCTATCAAGCGCCCAAAGGTGAAAAAGCCTGGCCGCCCTTGGCGATGTTCAAGGCTCTGTCAGCTTTATGGACTATGATCTCGGTTACTTCGACCTGGAGCAAAGAACTTTGCAGCCCCTCGACAACCCCTTCGGCCCGAGGTTGTCACCCCTGTCTTAGGTACATTCCGTTACCTATGTCTCCGGGCCGGACACTGCAATGGTGGTAGCGGAGGAGGGACTCGAACCCCCGACACAAGGATTATGATTCCTCTGCTCTAGCCGGCTGAGCTACTCCGCCCTGCATCGCGTTCAATTGACGGCCGCCTTGGCGGAGGCGATATGGCAGGGGCCGCCGGGGCATGTCAAGCAAGGGTCGGGCGAATACCAAAGTCGCTGGGGCGCCTAAAAAATGAGTGCCGATTCACCGCAAAGTGTCGCGGGGAAGTCTCACTCATCCGAGCCGCTTCGCTCAGCCTATGAACGCGCCCCCCTCGACAAATTCGCTTGGCATCACGCTCGAAGTCGTCCGGGCGGCTGCCGAGACTCATGAATGAGCGCAGACTATGTGTTGGCAAAAATTGCTATTACGGCTCCCTTCGCCACCAGGTATCAAGGGTCGCGCCTCCCGAGGCTGGACCGTAATGCGGCAGGTCATGCGGCCGCGCGAGCTTTGAGGAAAAGGCGATCCATTGGTTGGAGGAATGAAACAAGGGAACAACATAAAAGCCCGAGAGCAGCACGCGGTCATAAGCGCGCGCAGCAGCGACAAAATCCTCGCGCGTCTTAGCGGCGAGAAGGGCGTTGATCATCGCATCGACAGCCGGCGACTTCACACCGGCGAGATTGAACGAGGCTTCCTGGCCGGCGCTCGCCGATCCCCAGCGGGAACGCTGTTCATTGCCGGGTGAGGCGGACGCAAGCCAGCTTCCAATCATCATATCGAAATCGAACTTTTGCCGCCGACGCTGGTATTGGACCTCATCGACAAGCCGCACCTTTGCCTCTACCCCTATCCGGGCAAGTGAATCCGCGTAATTGAGGGCGAGTCGCTCCTGGTTCCTATCCTTAACCATGATTTCGAACGATAAGGCCACGCCCTGCCTGGTCAAGCGCCCGTCATCAATTTCAAAGCCGGCGTCTTTGAGAATTACGAGCGCACGCTTGGGCTTAGTCCTGTCCGCGCCAAGGCCATCGGTTGCGGGAGGCTGCCAACGGCCCTCCAAAATATCGCTGCGAACCGCGCCGGGAAAGGGTGCCAGAAGAGCAAGCTCGGCGGAAGCCGCGGCGCGTCCAGTCGATGCTAGCTCTGATTCGTCGAAGAAACTTTTGGTTCGCTTGTAGAGGCCATCAAAAAGATTGGTGTTGACCCAATCGAAATCGAAAACGAGGCTCAGAGCCTCGCGAACCCTAATATCCGTAAACAGCGGCCGGCGCAGGTTAAAGACAAAGCCCTCCATCCCCTTGGGGCCTCCCAGGGGGATCGATTCACGAGTCACGCGGCCGTCGCGAACCGCGGGGAAATCATAGGCATGCGCCCAACGGGCAGGACTGGTCTCCTCGCGAAAGTCGAGAATGCCGGCGGCGAAGGCTTCAAACAAACTGTTGGCGTCCCGGAAATATTCTATGTCGATGTCATCGAAATTGAAGAGCCCAGCGCGAACCGGCAAGTCCTTGGCCCAATAATTTGGGTCCTTGCGCAGCATGATACGCTCGCCAGGCTTGACATCGGCGATCCGATAGGGACCCGAACCGGTTGGGATTTCCAAACTCGCATCGTCGAATTTCGACGTGTCGGTCTTGTGGCGTGGCAGCACCGGCATGAGTGCCAGCGTCAATGGCATTTCCCGGTCGCCTAATCCCGATAGATCGTAGCGGACCGTGTGAGCATCCGGCGTTTCGATTGATTTGACGAGCGCGTAGGCGGCGCGCTGCTGCGGCCTGCCCTTGGATTTCAGGAGTTCGAATGTGAACCGGACATCCTGCGAGGTCACCGGAACTCCGTCCGAAAAATGCGCGCGGGGATCAAGCCTGAAGGTCACAAAACTTCGATTTTGATCTGTATCGATCGTTTGCGCGATCAGACCATAGAGCGTGAAAGGCTCGTCGAACGAACGCGCCATCAAGGCCTCAAAGACATTATTGTTCAGGCCCTGCGCCGTTGAGCCAGCCTTTAGATTAAATGGATTTAGGCTATCGAAAGTACCGAGAAATCCAATCGTAAGACGGCCGCCTTTCACAGCGGCTTCGTCGGCATAGGGCAAATGCCTGAATGGGAAGTTCAGGCTTGGCTCTCCATGCATGGCGATCGCTGGCACCCCGGCTGGCGGGAGTTCTTCTGCAACGGATGGAAAGGTAGCGGCGCCAAACGTCCATGCGAGCAGCGCCAAGGCCAGCAATGGTCCCGAAAGATGTTTCATTACCGTAACTTAGACCGTTGAAAAGCCGGGTCAGGTGGTGCCCGCGGGCACGCAGGCAGGAATCGACTTCCCTTAACGCGGAAAATGATCTATGAGTATCGTTACGTCGCTGCTCGCTGAATTCTAGACAGGCGTCGCCGTGGTCAAAGTGGCTTGAGCGGTTGGGGTGCCGTCATCGCTGCGGGAACTGTCTTGACTTTTGTGGCAAAAAGCTCGACGTAGCAATTGCGATCGTGAAGAAGCGACGCCAAAATGAGTAAATAGACCGGGAGAGGAGCATGAACGACCACACCTGTGCCATTTTAAACGGCATTCTCATCGCGACCGTACTTGTCCAGATTGTTCTGACGAAGATTTGGACGTCCTAAGGGTAAAAAAGCGCGCGGCCGCGCAAGCGGCCGTGCCCGCTTACCGCGGACTTTTACCAGCGGTGCGACCATGGAGTAGAGGCGTGGGCCCTACCCGAAAGAGTAGGGTAATTTTTTGTTTGCGACTTGCCTTTTCCACAATACTTCCTGAAATTTGGCGTGGCGTTGTTAGAACGGACTGCCGGCGCGGCATATTGACCTTGGTGACGGATGGAAATCTCACCTCCGTACCAGGGAATAATTCCGAGCTGCCATGGCAGCGAGTTTCGCCCGTGTATGGGGCCGCTCTTCGCAACCTCGCTACTTAGAATTTATTAACAC
>CAYWHF010000021.1:0-13006 GCA_964457695.1 uncultured Methylocapsa sp. | reverse complement strand
GGGCGACGAAGTTCTGAGTGCGGTGGTCCTCGCCCACTGGAAAGCCTGGTACGCATCGGCGGTGGTCGCAAGACCTTGATCATACATGGTACCGAGATAATACTGAGCCTCGGACTGATCTTGTTGCGCCGCGTGTTGAAGGAAATCGAAAGCCCGGCTGGGATCGCGCGTCACGCCATCTCCACTAAGATAGGCCTCGCCGACCTTCATTTGGCCAAATGAATCGCCGTGATCGGCCGCTTTCAAATACCATTTGAGAGCCTCGATCCAGTCTTTGCGCGCGCCGCCCCAGCCGTTTTCATAGGCATCGCCAACCCAGGCTTCTGCATCTGCATCCCCTTTGCTGGCCGCGCTCTGGTACAATTCTAATGCGCGGAACGGATCGGCGGCAACGCCTTTACCGTCCTTGTAGCAAAAGGCAAGATCCCTTTTTGCCAACGCGTAACCTTGCGCGGCGGATTTCTCATACCAGGAAACGGCGGTCGCGAAATTTTGCGTCACACCATATTTGCCGTAGTAGAAGAATCCGCCAAGATTATACTGAGCTACTTCATCGCCTTGTTCCGCTGCCTTCGTGTACCAGGCAATCGATTCATTGGCATCGGGCTTGGTCAGCTTGCTCTCGTTAAAATAGGGATCGTAAAGCGCTCCGAGCGAGAATTGCGCATTTCTGTCGCCGCTTTCGGCAATAGCCCTCAACCGCTCGAAGGCTGCCGCATCGGATTTTGCGCTTTCGTACAAACGGTTAACATCATCCGCGCCGTGCGTCTCCTCGGCCCGTGCTGCCCAGGGCGCAGGGCTGCCCGTGCCCGCTGGAGCGCCGTGAAATATCAGCCAGCCTGCAACAAGCGATGTTACGGAGAGCAGCCAGATGAACCATGACCAACGGTACCACGGATCGACAACCCATAAGGCGTTATGTGCGGCAGCTAGATTTTGTAAGCGCGTGGCCATCACGCATAACCCGTGGCGTCCTCGACGTCCGCCATGCAGATCTTTGCCTCCTCCGTGATCTGCGCGGACGATCCTGGGGCAAGGGTCGCTGCCGTGGCCGCAATTTCGCTTTGGGCAACCATAGACAGTTTGGAATGGCCACTGGCTACAGGCCCGTGCCCGAACATGGCAACCAGCGCAGCCGCCGTAACTATTCCACCTGCAGTGCCAAGAAGCGGGACCTTAAATCCTGCCGATCCCGCCGCGGCACTCTTCTCCGCGCCCGCTTGGGCCAACTCACTTGGCATCTTCCACCCCGTTGCCCTTGCGCTTGTTAGGTTTTTGCCAAAAGCGAATTTTTTCCGGAGGAATCCAAAAAAGCAACTGCATGAAATTTGTCCCTCAAAACCCCGGTAACGCTGTTTATTGCTCGAGACGGTTTTGGCGCGAGGACTTTAGCTTAATTGGCGAGGCAATACGAAACGGCGATATGCATCGATCTGATCATAAATGCCAATTGTTTATCGTCACCAAAATCAGGCAATCACCCAATCCTAGCGCATCATCCGCGCCAAGGAAATTGCCTCCAAATTGAAAATCGATATTTGAAGATTGCGGGCGGCGAATCTGTGCGGCAAATCACGTACATTTGAAGCATGCCAGGGACCCGAGATTTTGTCCGCGCGCCAAAGTCACCCGGGAAAATCGATCGAAATGAAGGAAAGGAGGGCGCGCGGCTTCGAATTCGTCAGTGAGTGCGAATATAATCCCCTCTTAGCGTGATATTTTTTACCAAGGCGTAGTCGCCTTTGGGATAGACGGAATTTATTTTTAGCAAGCTCGGGAGCTTCACAAATGCCAGCGTGGCCAGCCGGTACAGCCGTCTTTGACTCTTGCCTATTTGCTGGTTCGGGTCTGGTGCGAAACTGCGGCCGTGCTGGTCAGCAATGCGTTTGAGATTAATGTTCAGGCCGTGGCTTGCCGCACAATCGGCTATCCACAATAGAGCGCAGTCCGAGAGCCCGGTATGTTCATGGCCGCCGCCGACATCCCCATGGACTCCCGGAAACCATTTTTCTTCATAACGAAGGTATCCGTGTTCCTGCATGGATTGCTTGTTGCGGTCCTGATGCACCTTCTGCAACCGCCATAATGTCGGGCGAAAGGGCCAGCGCCGTTCGTCGCTTGCCAACGCATGGTATGCATTGAGAACATAGGTGCTCAATTTGGTATCGTGGAAACTGCACTTGAATAACTTATCGACAATATAGCCGAGCACGGCGCCGAATGGCGCGCCTAATGCGCCAACAGTGTCCCAGACCCCGAGGAATTTGATGGTGGTATCCTCGCCTTGGCAATAATTTCGCCGAAACTCTTCAGTTTTGACGCCGCCTTTTTCGGGATCGGGATGCCACTCGGCGGATCCGGACCTGTAGTAGTTATAAGCTTCGCCAACCAGAGGCAGATACTGCCGCTTCAAGACACCGAAATTTCGAATGAGGCCGGCGATGCTGCGCGCCGTGAAGGCTCCGCGGCTGAAACCGAACAAAAATATCTCGTCGCCGCGTTCATAGTTGCTGACAATAAAGGAATAGGCATCCTTGATATTATCGGAGATGCCATATCCGAATGTGCCGCCGCTGAACCTCTCGCCCTTCCGCGTTCCGATCCCAGCGATATAGTGCACGAGCTGCGGATTTTTGCCGGCGTCTTCCGGGTCCGTGGCTTGCAGCATCCTGAGCACATTGGTGCTGTATTCCGTTGGCTTATTCCAAGTTCCGTCGCAAAATATGATGAGTTTTTTTGGCATTGCGAATATCCCCTTTTTCCAAAATTCCTTCTGCCAGAACCGATGTGACTCCAGCCTCTTGCCTTGCTAATCTACGTCTGATCGGCGAGGCGCTATGTGCGCCACCGCACGAAAACAGCCGTCCGGAAAAAATGCGCCCCAGGCGAGCCGCATGGCTTGGCAATCTCCGGACCATGACTGGATCACCGCCATAGCAGGGGAGATTGCGATGGATTAGCGGCGTTGCTTTAAAGATTGTAGGGAGATCGCTGATTTCGGCATTGGAACAGGCAGAATCCTGCATTGAGCGGGCAGCAAGCGAAATTCGATCTTACCATCGCATCAGGGCGCTACCCCAAGTCATGCCGGCGCCGATCGCCATCATGGCGATGAGGTCGCCTGGCTCGAGGCGTCCGGCACGGTTTGCCTCGTCGAGCGAAATCGGCAGGGATGCGCTCGAAGTGTTTCCGTAGCGATCGAGATTAAGCCAGCATTTTTCGAGCGGCATGCCGAGCTTTTCCAAAACCCTTTCGACGATACGTGCATTCGCCTGGTGCGGCACAATGTGGTCGATGTCCGAGACCTTTAGCCCGTTGGTGTCGAGCGCTTCGAGGATCGCCTCAGGCAGCACGCGCACGGCGAATTTATAGATCTCGCGGCCATTCATTGCGATCTTGTGCATCTTCTTCGCGAGCATTTCCTCGCTCGGAGGGTATTGGCTGCCGCCGCCCGGTATCGACAATATTCCCGCAGCGCGCCCGTCGGAATGAAGATGGGTCGACAGAAGGCCACGGCGTGGATCATTGGCAGGCCCAACAACCATTGCGCCTGCGGCATCGCCGAATAGCACACAAGTATTGCGGTCACTCCAGTCGACAAGACGGCTCAAAAGTTCAGCGCCGATGACGAGTACTCGCCATGCTCTGCCGGTTCGAATGAATTGATCGGCGATGGCCAGGCCATAAAGCGAGCCCGCGCATGCTGCGGAAACATCGAAGGCGAAAGCGCGCGCCGCGCCGAGCTTGGCTTGAATCACGACCGCGCAAGAAGGCAGCGGCATGTCTGCCGAGATCGTGCCGGCGATTATCATATCGAGATCGGACGCTTTCGTGCCGGCCATCGCTAGCGCGTGGCGCGCTGCGACAACGGCCATGTCCGAAGTTACTTCCCCTTCCGCCGCGATCCGGCGTTCTTTGATGCCCGTCCGCTCGCAGATCCAGGCATCGGTCGTGTCGACCATTTGCGCGAGATCTTGATTGGTCAAAATCTTCTTTGGAGCGTAGGCGCCGGTTCCGAGAATTTGCGATTGTATCAAGAACAGGTTCCCTGTTTACCACCTCAATGGAGCCGCAAAAGAGGTTCCGCATTGCCGACACAATTGGATAAGCCCAAACTGCGCATTTCGCCAGCGGGCAAAGACCCGGCGGCATTAAGAAGCTGGGGGCAATCATCAAAATTGCGTAATATTTGGAAATAAGGCGCTTTTAGGCGTCGATAGCTCTCGAGAGAGGGTCGGCCGCGCTATTTTGCCGGGTCGCGACCGAATTCGTAAGTTTGCCAAAGGATTGCGACCGTCTCGCGACCTGCGCCCGAGCCCACGGGCTAAATGCGCTGCATCGTGGCCCCACCACCGCACCACAGAGCTCAGCGGAAAACACGGCAAGGAAGCCGCCGTTTTTCACATGGCCAGCATTGCGACTGCGCTGGTTGTCGTCATGAGAGACTTGACAAACGGTGCATCTCACATTGCTGACATAATTAGAAAAAAGCGAGCGCTTGACCGGAAGGGGAAGCAAAAGCTAAAGTAACTCCCCTCTTAGGGAGCGAATCGTTTTTGGTAACAAGGGGCTCGAATGCGCATGTTCTTCGGGATCATACTTGGGATAGTCCTAACGGTCGGCGCGGCATATGTCGCCGATTCGGTACGCAATACGAGCGGGGGAGAAGGAACCTTCGATCGTCCGATCGTCAACTGGGACGTGCTGGGCCACAGTGTCAAATCGTTGACGTCGACGGTTCAGGACGGGTGGGCGCGATTGACCGGCCGGCCTAAAGATAACTGATTTGGCTTAAGCATTAGAACTCTGGCTTTATCCGGTGACCCGGTTACGCCGGAGTCTTTGCTAATCTTTTTGCAGTTACGGGAAGCCGCGGAGGTTTCGGCCTGAAATGCGGAAGGGTAGGTTGTTGCTCTGTCGTGCGATGTGTGCGCGCAATTAAACTTCGTTCCTGCGCGAATAACCGGTCAATCGATCTTTTCGTTCGGATAGACCCCCCAGAGATCGGATTGCTGGATATAGCCATCGAAGCCATAGCCGGAGACGTGGCACCATGTGCCGTCGCAGCTTTTCACCGATGCGATGACATTTGACTGCAATTTGGCGACGGGCGCGGCGGTCAGGCTTGCACGGCGGTAAAGGATCGATTCCGACCCTTTTTTCCAAGGCGCAACCAAAGCCGTGCGTCTTCCGGAAAGCAAAGAATGAAGCACCCAGCCTTCGGCGCCCTCGGAATCGCGGACCTTGCGCCATATTTCGAATTCGGCTGTAATCTCAACGGGAAGCCCGGCGCGTTGAAAGATCCAGACCGTTCGGTGATCCTTCGAGGGCCCTTCTCGCAAATTTACCCTGTCGGACTTCAAGCTTACATAACGGGGGATCGGCAGGCCGCTCACGGAACTGTTGGTGTCCGCATGCGCGGTGTCAATAACCGTGACGCAGAGCGCGGCCATGACACGAACGGCGCACGGCAAAATTTTTTTCCAGCGAAGCGGCATTTGGCTCGATAGGAGTAGCACGGTTCTTCTCATTGGCGAGCGAGAACGTTTTATAACTGTGTGGTGAGGCCGTAAGCGCAGGTCAACGGGCGGCGAGTGTCTTTAAGGTACTATCACAAAGGTACTATCACAATTTGCGCCCCTCTTTAAGAATACAGTGGTCAACGAATCTTATAGTATAAGCCGGGTCAGCAGCGCAAAGAAGACCGGCGTTCTTGCCGTTGAGCGGCCTTGTGTACACATGCCAAAAGAAACAATGAGGACCCTCAATAGGCGCTTTGATGCTCCTAATGTCGTTAACGCAAGGTGAAGTCTTCGGGCACAGCGGCTGGGAATGGGGCAGCAATCCTCTAGGAAATTGGAGAATGAGGGCTCTAAGCTTATAAGCGCAGGGCAGGGGTTTGATTTTGAGATTGCCATTGGCGACTACGGACAGGGATCAGGATGGGCCGGAAAAAGCCGCTCGTTATCGTGACTCGCAAACTGCCTGAGGCTGTGGAAACACGAATGTGCGAGCTGTTCGATGCGCGGTTGAATATCGACGATAAGCCGATGCCGCGCAGCGCCCTCGCCGATGCCTTACGCGCCGCCGAGGTGATCGTTCCGACAGTGACCGACAGGATTGACGCCGAACTTATTGGCTTGGCTGGGCCGCAGATGAAGCTTGTCGCCAATTTTGGCAATGGTGTCGACAACATCGACGTGGCTTGCGCCGTGGAACGTGGAATGACCGTCACCAACACGCCCGGCGTTCTCACCGAAGACACCGCCGATATGACCATGGCATTGATACTCGCGGTCGCCCGGCGGATTGTCGAAGGGGCCCAAGTCATACCGGCGGGCGATTGGGCCGGATGGGCGCCAACCTGGATGCTCGGCAGCCGGATCAGCGGCAAGCGGCTTGGAATCGTGGGCATGGGCCGCATTGGCCAAGCGCTCGCGCTGCGCGCCAAGGCCTTTGGACTGCAGATTCACTATCATAACAGGCGCCCCATTCCTGCAGAGATGGAAGAGGCGCTCGATGCGACTTATTGGGAATCCCTCGACCAGATGCTTGCCCGAATGGACATCGTTTCGATCAATTGTCCGCACACGCCCGCGACCTATCACCTGCTGTCCGCCCGCCGGCTCAAATATTTGCGACCCCAGGCTATTCTCGTCAATACGGCACGTGGAGAAATCATCGATGAGCCTGCTCTGACCCGGATGCTTGAGGCGGGCGAGCTCGCGGGCGCGGGGCTCGACGTATTTGAACATGAGCCGGCTGTCTCGCGCAAGCTGATCGGCCTCGCCAAGGCTGGCAAGGTAACGCTTCTGCCGCATATGGGATCGGCGACCGCGGAGGGCCGTATCGCCATGGGCGAGAAGGTTATCATCAATATTAAGAGTTTTATGGACGGTCACTGTCCGCCCGACATGGTGCTGCCCGCCATGCTATAACCCGGGCGGGCAGATCACCCTCAATGCTGCGAGTGAATGTCCGGAGGCGGCGGGTGCGGCGGTTCGCGATTGAGCAGTGCAAGCTGGCCCAAGATGAAACCGGGATCGCTCCAGCTGTCGTCCTCGTCGGGGAGCCAGCGCGCGCGGATATAGCCGGAACGGTCGATCAGAAATTCGGCATGCAGCTCGGGAACTCTGACCACGTCCATTTTCCGGTTCTGGAAGCTGCGGGTGTACAAACCGTAAGTCGCAGCCACATCCTCGATATCGTGATCGGCGACAAAAATTTTCCCCTTCGCCAACTTGCGCAGAGGCTCGCAAATCTTGCCAGAGGCAACGAGGATTATCTTTGCGCCAGCATTCACCAGTGCTTCCCTTGCCTGCAGCAATTGTTCGAAACGCGCGCGGTCTTGCTCGAAGCTTTGTTGCGAGCAGGGAAGCAGCACCAAGAGAAATGCGGATTTGAGTTGATAATCGCTCAAAAGCTTGGCGGCGCCGAATTCATCGGTAACTTGGAAATCCGGCGGCCCTAGCCAATATTGGCCCGGGAAGATTTTCGGTTCGATGGTGCGGGCCTGGTATCCAACGGCGAAAGCACCGAGAAAATTGATAATGTCCCAGCGATCTTCATAGGTGAGCACGCCGTCAAAGCCCGGCATAGGGGATCCTTCAAAGCCGTGGGTTACCCACCAATAAAGGTCTCCCGCGGTATGCAGGGCGGTGTGCGGCGCCGAAAGATCGGCCGGTTTCTGATTGACCGGCATGCTCGCTGCCAGGGGGCCATCGCCGTGCCCGCTCGTGCCGTGGCAGGGCGAGCAATTGTCCTCATAATGTTTAAGCCCTCCGGCAACCGAGGTCACCGCAAAGGGAATGTCGGTCGTGAGGTAAGTGTCCGGATAGGCTTTCACCGAAATTGCTGGAAAAGCGATCGCACTTCCTGCCAGCAGGGAGGCAACGCCCGTGGCAAGGCAGGCGTTGGCTCCTAACCGGAACCATCCCGGCCTGACCGCAGGCGCAAACCGGAACGCAGTAATTGCAAGACCGGCCAAGATTAGAACGGCGCCACCGATCGCCCGCGTCGGAACCCATGGAACCGGCCAGGTCCGGGCGAATGAAAATCGGAAGGGGAAGGGGCAATAGAAAGCACGCCAAAGACAAGAACGGCCCCCCGGCCCGCCCGGGCGGAACCCCTGGGACCCGCCAGGTTCGGGGCGGGGGAAAGTGGGAAGGGCAGGGGCAAAAGAATATTTTCATGCTCCGGGGGAGCCAAACCCGCCATATCCGAGGCCACGATGAGGATGAGGAGGGCGAGAAGGGTTTCGATTTTGACTCGGCCGGCGTAGCTTCGAATAATCGGATCGCCTGGCTTTAGCTCAAGCGCCGGCAAGAGTTTTCGCTGCAGGCCGGAAGCGATAGCGAGGACACCGCCCAGCAAAGCAAGCTTAATGAGCAGCAAATAGCCGTATTGCGTTCCGATCAAGGAAGGAAAGTTGCGGACCAAAAACCACGTTAGCAGCCCGCCGGTGGCGAGAATAATGCCCATGGCAACTGTTGCCACCCGCGAGAAGCGGCGCAATACGACCGCCGCCAATTGCCGGGTGTCGTCCGCGACCGGACCGGCTCCAATTAATAATATGAGGGCGGGCAAGCCGCCGAGCCAGATAGCCAAGGCGAGACGATGGGCCATCGAGGATAAGATGCCCGCAAACTCCTGGTTAAGCGAAACCGGATGGCTATTAAACGGGTAGGCGACAAGACCAAGACCCGCAATGAGGGCCGCCGAAAGCAACGCACGGCCGGACGTCGCGGACTTCTTGACCGTGACCCAGGCAATCACAGCTGGGACACAAGCCGCCAAGGCGCAAGCCATCTCGACGATCGCGATCTTGCCTACCCCCGTCTTGGTGAGGAAGGTCGCGATCACCGGCCACTTAATTGAAAGGGGACTGATCCCGGCAGCGGCCGCCGCAGAACCGGCTATGCCCGCCCAGGTGGCGACGGCGCCGGCAAAAGAGGAGATCAGCACGGCGCGAACGACGCGGTGGCGCCAAATCGCGCCTCCCGCCGGCAGAAGGGCATCCCGCGAGTACCAGATCAGTGTGCTGGAGCCCACGACGATCGCCGCTGCCAAGGTCGCGATTGCTCTAACTAGCGCAAAAGGATCAAACATAAGTCTTGCGGCCTACTTAGGCTTGACGGTGAAGCTAAGCTTATCTTCAATTGTGTGACCATCGACAGAGAGTACGTGATATCCGATGACGACCGTCCCGGCCGGCACATTGTCCGGCATCGTGACGACAAGGAGTTTGCGGTCCGAACTATCGCCGCGGCTGGTCAAAGGAATTTGCCCCCCCTCAGCCGGGGCAATCCACACTTTGGCAAATGCCGGCTCCACCGCTTCATTGTACCAAAGCTTCAATTCCTTTGGCGCCGTCTCAAGGACCGCCCGCGCGGCAGGATCGGATTTGGTAAGGCGCGAGTGCGCGGCGGCACCGGTAATCCCCAAACCGAACCCGAGCACGGCAAAAAAATGAAGAAACAGGGCTCGTCTTTTCCAGTTGATTGCACGGCTCATCGTCCGGCGTCTCCTTGTCATATGGCGTAAAAACGGCGTTATGCGCGCGTTCGCTCGAACATAGGCAGCATATATAGCGGCGTGATAAATCCGTTTTTGTTCCAAATCAATTTGCGACCGTGCCGCAGGGGCATCCCCGGCACGCGAACGTGGCAAAAAAGTCATAGTGCGAAACGAAAGCACGATGGCAAGCACTGATCGTTTGACAAAAGGTCAATATCGCGTGAACCCTGGAGCATAAAAACATGGAGGGATTGTTCATGACCGGTGCTCTCAGACTTTGCGCGGCCTCTCTCGTCGCGGCCTTCACCCTTACCTGTGCCCATGCTGCGGAGCCCATTGCCGTTCCGCCGCCCCCGCCGCCAACCGCGCCGCTGTTCTTCGTCCACGTCGGCGCCCTCGGCATATATACGGTAGACAATGCCAGTTCGACCGGCGGCGGGTTTTTCAACACGGTCGAGCCGCAAAATTTTCTGGGCTTGCCGGGGCCGCTCGCCACGATCTCAAATGTTACCGCCCCGCCGTTGTACACCTTGGGTTACGACCTGGGCTATTACTTCACCCCCAACATCGCGCTTTCTCTATTCTCGGGCGTGCCGCCGATCTTACATGTTAAGGGAACGGGTATTTCCGTGTTACCGGGTTTCAACGGGTTACCGGGTCTCCCCATCAATCATAACTTGCTCGGCACCGACCAATTGGGCAGCGAGCGGTGGGGGCCGATCACCGTGCTGCTTCAATATCACTTCACCCAATTCGGCGCGATCCAGCCCTATATTGGCGCGGGCGCTGCCTATATTATCAGTCTGGGCGAACTCAACGACGGCATTCTCCGCAATTTTGGCATCGATCAGGATTGGACTTTGGCCCTTCAGGCGGGCGCCGATATCATGCTGACGCCAAACTGGGGTGTGTTCGCGCAAGTCGTGAAACTGTTTTACCAGACCGACGCGCACGGCTTCCTTCTCAACACCAACATCCCTATTCGCGTCCGCGCGGTCACCGATCCTTGGTTCCCGATGGTCGGCCTTACCTTCAAATATTAAGCTGCAAATGTACGTCTCACGCCAGCGCCGCCGGAGGGTCCGGGGCGGCGCTGGCTGACAGCTCCGGGGGAGAAGCTCATGAGCGGTGCATCGCGTTTCGGTTTTGCCGTGATCGTCGCCACTCTGGCGGTTTCCCCTGCCGCGGCAGCGGATACTCCGTTGGAACCGCTGCCCCCTCCACCTCCGACTTTCTATGTGCATGTCGGCGCCCTCGGAGCATTCGCGCAAACAAATGCTTCGCCAACCGGGGGCGGATTCTTTGTAGGACTGTCGAACGTCGCCATCGCGCCAGTGTACACCCTAGTAGTTGAGACGGGATATTACATCACTCCCAATGTTGCCATCTCTCTTGGCACTGCGGTTCCTCCCGTCAGCCATTTCAAGGCAACGGGCCTCGTCCAGGCGCCGATATTGAGGACCGATCTCCTCGGCAGCGCGCGTTACGGGGAAATATCCCTTATTCTTCAATATTGGTTCACCCAATTCGGCCCCCTTCAGCCTTATATCGGTGCCGGCGGCGGCTTTGCGCTTAATTTCGCCAACATCAGCGACGGGACTTTACAAAAATTCTTTTTTGACCAGAATTTCGCCTTCATCGTTCAAGCCGGGGCTGACTATATGCTCACACCGAATTGGGGCGTGTTTGTCGACGCAAAGAAGGTATGGTTCGCAACCGACGCGGGAGGATTTGCTTTCACAGGGCTTGTCCCAGTTCGCGCGCATGTGAGAATCGATCCTTGGGTCGCCGATGTAGGAATAACATTCAAATATTAGCCAGCGTGCTTCGCCGCAGAGCGAACGATAGACTAACGCGTCGGCGAGCTACACGGACGCGTTTTCATTTGCTGCTTTTGTTGGACCGCCACGCGAGACACCCACCTTGGCGGGCCGAAGCACGCGGTCGCCGATCGCATAGCCTTCCTCGACAATTTGCACAACCGTCCCGCTTGGCGCCATCTCGTCGGGCACCTCGAATAGGGCTTCGTGCAGGTTGGGATCGAATTTGGCGCCAAGCGGATCGAGCTTCTTGACGCCGTATTTGTCGAGCCGCGAAAGAAAATCGCGTTCCGTGACCTCAATCCCTTCGGCAAGGGCCTTACAAGGGCTCTCCGGCTGGTTGCGCTGACTTTCAGGCACGCTCGCAAGCGCGCGGCGCAAATTGTCGGCAAAAATAAGCATGTCCCGGGCAAAGGACGCCACGCCATACGCCTTTGCTTCAGCGACCTCGCGCTCCGTGCGGCGGCGCAGGTTTTCCATCTCGGCGAGCGTGCGCAGAAGCTTGTCCTTTAGCTCCGCGTTTTCAAGCCGGAGGCTCCCAATAGTATCCACGGAATCCGGCATTCCGGATGCGGGTGCCGGGCCGGTTTCTGCGCCCAACTTAGCCGAATCGGGGGTGGATCCTTCCGGATTCGTTGCTGCGGCATTGTTTTCGGCCATCTGTGCTACGTAATCAGTTTTTCTGGAGTCGTTCATGATCGCTCATTGTCGCTATCAAACCTTGGGGATATCAGGCGCCTCGCGGCAAAAATCAAGTTTTCATCTCTCAATTTCGAACCACGAAGCACCGCGCGCGAGCTTACGCAAATCCAATCCGATCTGAGCCCCCGTGCTTTGCGGTTGTAGGGGATGCGTCCTTTGCGGGATCGAATATTTTTAAGACCGCCCGCCGGATCGCCTCCCGCTTCGTCGAGGAGGTGATTTTCTCGCCAGTGAAATCGGTGACATAAAACACGTCCGCCGCCTTTTCGCCGAATGTCGCGATATGGGCCGAAGCGATGTTAAGACCCAGTGCAGACAAGATCGACGTCAATTCATAAAGAAGCCCCGGCCTGTCGAGGCCGGTCACTTCAAGAACGGTAAAGCGGTTGGATAGGGTGTTGTCGACCGAGACTTCTGGAGGGATACGGAAAACATCGTGGTTGGATCTGGTCTGCAGCGACCGGGCCGCGACCAGCTGCCGGAGGCTGATCTGGCCCCTAAGCGCACGTTCGATTGTAAGTACGACATTGCTTGCCCGGCGCATCTCGTCGGCATCGAAAACGAACGCGCGCGACACAAAAATTGTGTCAACCGCCATGCCATCGGCCGTCGTAAATATCTGCGCATCGACAATATTGGCTTCTGTTGCCGCGCAAGCACCCGCAATGACGGACAAAAGCCTCGCGTGGTCCGGAACAATGACGGTGAGTTCGGTTACGCCCCGTTCCCGGTGGACACGGATAACGGTGATCGGCGCGGGCACCTACCTCACGATCGTCGGGTTGCTGGGCCTGGCCCTCGGCACGATCCTGCGTCGCACTGCGGGAGCGGTCGCCACGCTCGTCGCGCTCGTGTTCGTCGCCGACCTGCTCGTGCAAGCCCTGCCGAGCCCGTGGAACACGGACGTCGGCAAGTTCCTCCCGGGCAACGCAGGTCTCGCGGTCTTCTCCGTCCACCCCAACCCCGAC
>CAYWHF010000020.1:0-13238 GCA_964457695.1 uncultured Methylocapsa sp. | reverse complement strand
CGTGAGCTGGGTTCAGAACGTCGTGAGACAGTTCGGTCCCTATCTGCCGTGGGTGCAGGAGAATTGCGAGGATTTGCCCCTAGTACGAGAGGACCGGGGTGAACGTACCTCTGGTGGACCTGTCGTGGCGCCAGCCGCGGTGCAGGGTAGCTATGTACGGAACGGATAACCGCTGAAGGCATCTAAGCGGGAAACCGGCCTCTAAACGAGTTCTCCCTTAAGAGCCGTGGAAGACGACCACGTTGATAGGCCGGGTGTGGAAGCACAGCAATGTGTGCAGCTTACCGGTACTAATCGCTCGATTGGCTTGAACGCTCTCATTAGTCGATGCCCATATGTCCTGCATGTTCCGCAGCATGACAACGATGGGCGATCATAAATCCTCTGCCGCCGACGGCGCGCGAGGATCCAGTTCAGTTTGCTTCTTTTCGCCCTTCGCCGGCCTGGTGACTTTTGCGGAGTGACCAGACCCGATCCCATCCCGAACTCGGCCGTCAAACGCTTTTGCACCGATGGTACTGTGTCTTAAGACCTGGGAGAGTAGGCCGTTGCCAGGCCTGCGAAGGGCGAAACTTCCTCTTCTCGATCGCTTCATTGCAACGGCGGGCTTCGGCTGCGAAACCCGCCGTTTGCCTGTGTTGCGGTGTCTTATCGAACGCCTTGCCGCGGGGTGGAGCAGCCCGGTAGCTCGTCAGGCTCATAACCTGAAGGTCGCAGGTTCAAATCCTGCCCCCGCAACCAAGTCACACTATTGAAATTGCAGTGTTTTCGAGGGCATTTTCGTGGTTAGAAATCGCCGCTGAAATCGCTCGTGGAAGCACCGTGGGAGCGCCGCGAGGGAAGTCGACGCCGGGGATTGCGATCAGCGGCAAGGGCCGAACGCGCAAGCTCCCCCTCGATGACCGCCGGATCTTCGCCGAGCTGGTCGAACTCGCGCAGATGCCGCGCCACGGCAAGGAGCTCATCCTCCGGCAAGATTTGTTTGCTGAGCCAGGCTGTTGCCTTGGGACCGCACATCTCCGCAGCCGGACAAGCCGGAATCAGAGGATCGCGATTGAACGATGTTTTTCAATCGCGCCGGTTTAACCACCAATTGTGTGTTTATATTCGGTTTTGAATCGAAGAGGATACTTAAATCAGCGTGGCTGTGATTCAAGCTGGGTGCTGGTAAAGGAGGCCAGCATGCATGGCTCGATCGCTGTCTTTGGATCTTTGCTGGCGGCTTGTGCGGTCGCCAAGGGGATGTCGTGCCGCCAACGGCGGCGCGGTTCGGCGCGAGTGCATCGAGTGCGATCCGCTGGGCCGCGGAGGTTCGCTCGGGCATGGCGCCTGCGCCCAAGAAACGATCGCAGGTCGCAGCGCATCGAGACCGAGGCGGCCTTCATTCTCGGCGCGGTGGCACAGCAGCCGCAACACGATTGAAATTTTGGCTGCCTCCCGCCGGTGAATTCTGCGAACGCCGCTTGACGCTGGGGTCTCTGGCGAGGGAGGCCCTCCCCGCCCCGCCGCGCATTTACAAACCTATCTTGCCTCTGACGGTCTGATAAACCTGCTCCGTCATCTCCACCGCCTGTGCGACCAGCGAATTGACTTCGGAGAGTTGCCGTTCAGCAAAATCGCGATCTTTTATGGCCTTGGCATTAATGAACACGTTTAGGGCCGCGCTGCGCAGGCCAGCGTTGGCCGCAAGCACGGCAACCCCAGCGTCGCTGATGACATTGAGATTGCCTTTTTCCGCGACGTCGGAAGAAAGGCGCATCACCTCAAAGCAGGCTTTTACGGCGCGCAAGGGCGCGAGCGTCGCGTCCTTCAACGCCACTTGAATGGCCGTAGTGCGCTTGGCTTTCTCCTCATCGGTTGCGCGCGGCAGCCCGTAGGCGCCCATCACGGAATTGAACGCCGCGACGTCTTCTTCGATGGCGGAGGTGAGCTCGGCGCGAAGCCGCTCGGCCATGGCGTTTACAACCTTAAGCTCCTCCGAGACCGCTTCGTAATTCTTCTTGCCGATGGTGAGATTGGCCACCATCGAAACAAGTGCCGCGCCTATGGCGCCGCAGACCGCAGCCGCGCCGCCGCCACCCGGCGTCGGACGTTCGCTCGCAAGATCATCGAGAAAAACTGCGATGGAACTGTTTTTGGTCACGGAGGGCCGGTCCTCAAAAATCACGCCAGAATTTTGGCCTGCGCATAAATATTTTCTGCATCGAACACTTGGTCCGAACTTTCGAACAGCTGACCGATGCAGGCGCGATGCAGTTTCAGCTTCAGGCCCCCCAGGCCCAGCGCGCCGATCACGATCTTGCCGTGGCGCTCTTTTGCCTTGTCCATTGCCTCGACGCCGCCTATGCCGAGGGCCGGCTGCGCGTTGCAGTCGGCGATAAGTTCGATTGCCGGGTCGCCCTGCCAATCCGTTTCATCGAGCAGCGGCACGCCGATGGCGCCGGCGGCGAAGACGACCTCAGCGCCCTTGACCGCCGCCGCGCGGGCCGCATTGTGGAGGGCCGCGATTGGTGCCGGGAGAAAGCCGAAGCGTTCTTTGATGGCCTTGGCCGCGGCTTCCGCCCGCTGTTTCGAGCGCGAGGTGATCGCGACCTCGGCGCCTTCGATATGCAGCATCGCCGCGGCGCGCATGCCAACGGGGCCTGTGCCAGCAAGCACGACCGCCTTTTTGCCAGCAAGCGGCTTTGCTTTTGCAAGCAGTGCAACGCCCGCGGCCGCGGTGGTGTTCGAGCCGTTGCTGTCCAGCATTACGGACACCCGGAAATTGGCAAAAAACCGTTTTTTGACCGCTTCAAAAACCGCCTCACCAGCTGTCATGCCGCCGCCGCCGACAAAGATCGCGGTATATTGCTTTTCCTTAGGACCTCGCGTGTAAATCGTTCCGTCGACGAGCGCGCCGGCATTTTGGGGCGTCACTCCACCATAGCCAATGACGCGATCGGCGCCGCCGTCATATCCGACGACCGTGTCGAAGACGCTCGGCACCGGATCGGTGTCGAGCAGGAACAAAAGTTTTTTCGTCATGCAGTTTTCGTCGCGTTGAATCCGTCCCGCGCAGCCTTGGAGAACCTATTTGTCAGAGTTCGGCCATCCTGCCAAGCCCGTTCCGCCCACGCCAATCCGAACAAAGGGCGCCGCCTGGTCCTGCCCTCAATCCTACAAGCCGTGCGCCCTTAGCGTATTTAGAATCATTCCAGAAATGCTTCACATGCAACGTTTTTGTCCGATGCCCGCCGGCGGTGTTACCTCGATGCTAAGGTTATTGCCACGCGCGTTGAGTGGATTGCGGCTCAGGTGGTGACGGGTTGTGTATAGAATTAAGCGAGCAAATGATATAAGATAGTTGTCACTTCTCGGTGGCCATTCGCCGGGGAAGTCGAGCCCAGCGGACTGCGCCATGAGCGGCGAGAGCCAGCAGCACAAGTTTTCCGATGCTCGGCTGGCTCCCAGCGCACGCCCTCCAATGATTCGGACACCGCCGGAAGCAAAACTTAGCGGTTTTTGGTCCGGAGTTGCTTTAGCCGGTAGAGAGCATCCATCGCCGCGCGGGGCGAGAGTTCGTCCGGGTCGATCGCGTCCAAAGCTTGTTCGATTTCCGAGCTTTGCGGCGGCGGGCTCGGCGCCGCCGAAAACAAGGGCAGATCGGCGAGCTGCTTGTCGATTGAAGCGACCCTTTCCGCCGCCTCGAATTCGGCAAGCAGCGTTTTTGCGCGGGCAACAACCGGCGCAGGCAAGCCCGCGAGCTTTGCGACCTGAATGCCATAGGACCGGTCGGCGGCTCCCAAAACAATTTCGTGCAAAAAAACAACCTCCCCATGCCAATCCGTCACCCGCACGGTCAAATTGACGAGGCGATTGAGCTTTTCGGAAAGCCGCGTCAGCTCGTGAAAATGCGTCGCAAATAAAGCGCGCGCGCGGTTTTTTTCATGCAGATGCTCGATCACTGCCCAGGCGATCGAAAGCCCGTCGAAGGTCGCGGTGCCGCGGCCAATCTCGTCGAGGATGACGAGCGAGCGTTCGGTGGCCTGATTGAGGATCGCCGCGGTCTCGATCATCTCGACCATAAAAGTCGAGCGCCCGCGCGCAAGATCGTCCGCCGCGCCGACCCGCGAAAAAAGCCTGTCGATGACGCCGATATGGGCGCGCTTCGCGGGCACATAGGCGCCCGTCTGCGCGAGGATGGCGATCAAAGCGTTTTGCCGCAAATAGGTGGATTTGCCGGCCATGTTGGGGCCGGTCACGATGGCGATTTTGCCGCCGTCGCCGGACAGGCCCGAAAGCTCGCAGCCGTTTTCGGCAAAAGGCTGACCTTGGAGGCGCAAGGCTTCCTCAACGACCGGATGGCGCCCGTTCTCAATCGTGAATGCGAGCGAGCGATCGACCTCCGGCCGCGTCCAACAGAGCGCTTCGGCCAATTCCGCCAGCGCCGCCGAAACATCGATTGTAGCAAGTGCGGCGGCCGCACGCTTGATCGCGGCTTCTTCGGCAACAAGGAGCGAAGCCAAGCTATCGAAGATCGCCTGCTCGCGGGCGAGTGCGCCTTCGGCGGCAGAGGCAATTTTGGTTTCGAGTTCGGCAAGTTCCTTGGTCGAAAAACGCATCGCGTCCGCCATGGTCTGGCGATGCAGGAAGAGCGTGTTGTGCGGCGGCTTTAGGAGCCGCTCGCCTTGCGCCTGCGGAACTTCGATAAAATGCCCCAGAAAATGATTGTGCTTGAGTTTTACTTGCTTTGTTCCCAAGAGATCCGAATAGCGCGCTTGAAGCGCGGCGATCACGCTCCGGCTTTCGTCGCGAAGAGCACGAAGCTCATCAAGGGCCGGATCATGGCCCGCGCGGACAAAGCCGCCGTCGCGGCGGTTGAGCGGGAGTGTTTCGGCGAGCGCGTCCGTCAGGCTTTCGATCAGACATTGGCCGACTTCCCGGGCGGCCTTGGACGCCTCAGAAACCTCTTCGGGAAGCGCTGGACAGCTGGCCAGAATGTTTGCGAGCACATTGGCTGCGGCAAGCCCGTCGCGCAGCGCCGCAAGATCGCGCGGTCCGCCGCGGCCGAGCGCTATGCGGGACAAGGCGCGGGTCATGTCCGGCACAGATTTGAGGCAGGTGCGCACGGATTTGCGCGAAGCCGGTTGCTCGACGAAGAAGGCAACCGAATCGAGCCGGGTTGAGATTTTTTGCGGATCGGTCAATGGCGCCGCAAGCCGCTCGGCAAGGAGCCGGCTGCCGGGCGCGGTGATGGTCTTGTCGATGGTTGCGAGAAGAGTACCCTCCCGCCTGCCCGCCAGCGTGTGGGAAAGTTCGAGATTTGCCCGCGTCGCCGCATCGATCTCCATGCTCGCATCGCGCGCGAGGCGTTTCGGCAAATTCAATGCCGGACGGGCGGAAAATTGCGTGCGCTCGATATAGAAAATGGCAACAGCCACGGCTGCGATTTCGGCGCTTGAAAGATTGCCCAGGCCGTCGAGCGTCGCGAGCCCAAAATAGTCCTTTATACGGCGTTCCGCGCTTGGCCCAAGGCATGCTTCGCTTCCAAGTGGACTGAGCGGCACTTTTGTTTCGCGCGCGAGTCGTGCGAGGCAAGGGTGCGCGCAAAGGGCTTCGGGCGCGACAATCTCGGCCGGATCGAGCCGCGAGATCTCCGCTTCAAGAGAATCCTCTGCAACAGCCACGACCAAAAATTCGCCGGTTGAGATGTCGGCGCAGGCGAGCCCATAGGGCGCGCCAGGGCTACTTCCTCGCGCGATCGCAACAAGACTGTTGGCGCGGACGGGGTCGAGCAAAAGCTCTTCGGTGATGGTGCCGGGAGTGACAAGCCGCACCACCTCCCGCCGGACAACGGATTTGGCTCCGCGCTTTTTGGCTTCCGCCGGGTCTTCGATCTGCTCGCAAACAGCGACGCGGTGCCCCTGGCTAATGAGGCGGTGCAGATAATCCTCGGCGCGCTCGACCGGCACGCCGCACATCGGAATGTCCAGGCCCTCATGCTTGCCGCGCCGTGTCAAAACGATGCCGAGCGCCTTGGCGGCGATCTCGGCATCTTCGAAAAACAATTCGTAAAAATCCCCCATCCGGTAGAACAGCAGCGCGCCTTGATGTTGCGCCTTGATCGCGTGAAATTGCGCCATCATCGGCGAGGGTTTTGGCGAGGCGGGGTTATCTTCTGGCACGGGTTTTGAGGCGTTGTTGGGCCGAAAATCTTGTCTAGCAAAGGCAGGGGCACGATGCACGGCTTCGCCGGGGAAACCCACAAGCCGGGGGACAGAAAATGTTTAGAATCATTCCAGAAATGTTTCGCGTGAAAACTTTTTGATGGTGTGGACGGCCTCGCCCGAACGGCATCATCGTGCCAAGGCGTGGTCGCAGGAGCGCCACAAAAAGGGAGACTGTCCATGAACAAGTTTATCAGAATGAGCGTCGATCTGGCCAAGAATTATTTTCAGATTCATGCGCTGGCGAGCGAAGATGAACAGCCATGGGCGCGGAAATTGAGCCGCCAAGGGATGCGTAGGTTCTTTTCCGGGATCGAACCCTGTCTCGTCGGCATGGAAGCCTGTGCTTCATCTCATTACCGGGCGCGCGAGCTCGAAGCTTTGGGCCACGATGTGCGGCTGATCCCGCCGGTCTATGTCAAGCCCTACGTCAAGCGCGGCAAGAACGACGCGGCCGACGCGGCGGCAATCTGCGAGGCGATGTCACGCCGAGGCCATGCGTTTCGTACCGGTCAAGAGTGCGGAAAGCCAAGCGGTGTTGATGCTGCACAAGACCCGCGAACTCTTGGTCAAACAGAAGACGATGAGCGTCAACGCCCTCCGCGTCCATCTTGCGGAGTTCGGCATTGTCACCGCCAAAGGCATCGGCCGCGTTGCCGAACTGCTTGAGCTGGCCGAAAGCGATACGACACTTCCGGAAACCGCCAGGAGAGCCGTGAAGGTTCTGGCGGGCCAAATCGCAGATCTCGGCAAGGCGCTCGACGCTATCGAGGAACAAATCGCCGCGGCTCGTGAGGCAAGCGCGATGAGCGGCTTGCTCATCGAGGTTCCGGGTAACGGCAAGCGCGTTGCCACAGCGATACTGGCGAACCTGCCGGACCCCGGCGTGGTCAAACGGGGGCGGGATTTTTCCGCCTGGCCCGGCCTGGTGCCGCGGCAAAATTCAAGCGGCGGCAAGCAAACGCTCGGGGCCATCACCAAGCAAGGCAACCGATACATCAGGAAACCGCTCGTCTTTTGGGCGACCTCGCTCCTCAACGTGGTAGGCAAGCGCAAGGGAGTGTTGCGTGACTGGATCGTCGCGCTGTTGGCGAGAAAGCCGGCGCGGCTCGTAACCGTCGCGCTCGCCAATAAGCTCGCCCGCATCGTCTTTGCGATGATGAGGACCGGGGAGGGCTTCCGCGCCGAGACGTTCGCTAAAGCGTGAGATGAGCCGGGCGGCATTCGAGGGGAGATTTTAGAATCGAGTTTGGCAGCGCAAAAGACGTGATGAACGACTACGGTCGCCACCGGAGACCAGGTAAACCCGCCGATCGGACTGAGCCAAAAGCTCGCCATTTTGATGGGAATCTTGGTTGTCGGACCGCATCAGGGCCAGCGGGCATGGGCTACGCGCGAACAGGCCGGACATATGACCGCAGCCGACCAAATCGTTCGAGCGCCAAAAAGTGCTTGCCAATAGAGGCCGTCCACATATCCACATATGTCCGGTCGCGGCTCAAATCCTTACAACGCCGAAGACGGCGCTTCGTTTCGATCTCATGAGATCGAGCAATTTTTTGGTGCGACAAAAATCACGCGGCGGGCGGCGCCTCGGTTACCAAGCCCGTTGTTGGAAGGCGTTCCCCATGTAAGATTCGCTGACAAGGGCAAGGTTGCGTGATGCCCGGGCCGCTGCCTCATAGACCTCTCTTCATGGCCGAGCTTGACCTGGCCATCCAAACACGGTGGGAGTCTGGGTGATGGTACGTGGTATAATTTCTGCCGTATAATTTCCGGCGTCCAAGGTTGGAGAGGAAGATGGGCGGTGCGCGATTGCATTGGGCGCACGAGTTTGGCGGTGGCGCTGTGGTTGGGCCTGGGACCCGCGAGCGCGCAGGGGCGGTCGGATCCCTGGAACTTGAGGCAGAACATTCCAAGGTGTAACAATGAGAACAACGCATATTCCCCCGATCTTGCGATCATCGGCTGCAATACGGTGATCCTTCATGGCAGGTTAAGCGACAAAAATCGGGCGATCGTCTTCTACCGCCGCGCCGTCGCCAACAAGGCAAAGGGCGACCTGGACCGCGCCTTCGCCGATTACGACGTGGCCATCCTGCTCGATCCGACAGTTCCTCTCTATTTCTACAACCGCGGCAGCTTGTACCTCGACAAAGGCGGCATGGACCGCGCCATCGCCCGCTACAACGAGGCGATTCGTCTCGATCCGAAATATGCTTCCGCGTTCATCGGCATCGCTTATGCCCACAAGAAAGACGATGACCACGCCATCGCAGACTATGACGAGGCCATCTGCCTCGATCCGAAATACGCTGCCGCCTTCAACGGCCGCGGCAAAACCTACCTCGACAGAGGTGATTTCGACCGCGCCATCGCCGACATCGACGAGGCGATTCGGCTCGATCCGAAATTTGCCTACGCCTACAACCTCCGTGGCATCGCGCACGAAAAACGGCTCACCGTTCAAGGCGCAGTTCGCTTTCAAGCAGGCAAGCGAACTTGACCCGAAAGACGCCTATGTGGCCTTTTGGTTCGGTCTTGCCGAGCAGCGCAACAATATTCTGAGCCGTCTGGCGCAAGCCGCAACGAAGCTGGACATGAAGGCGCCGCCCGCGCCTGTGATGCGCCTCTTCCCCGGCGAGTTGACGCCAGAAGAGGTGCTTGCCGCCGCCGATGATCCTGACCCCAAAAAGAAACAGGGGCAAGCCTGCGTGGCCAATTTTTTCAGCGGAGAGCTGGCGCTGCTCCATGGCTCGACAGAGGAGGCGGCGCGCCTCTTCCGGATCGCGGCGAAGAGTGCCCAAGAGATTTCGTGGAATGGTCTGCAGCCGATGCGGAGCTCAAGGCGCTCGGGTTAAAGCCCTGACCAGGATAGGGAGCGCCGTCACGCGAGACATAAAATACCGGCGCTGCTTCAAGGCCTCAATTCCGCGATGTCGAGCTTGGCGTTCCAGGACCATTCATAGTTCAGTGCCCACCGCGCAACTTCGCGCAATGGTTTTGCATCTAACATCAGCACTTGCTTGCGATCGCGCCGGATGCGCCAAACCAGCTCCACCTGCTCAGCACTTTTGTATGTTTGGAGACGACTTTCAGCGACATGCCTCTGTCGTTTTCAGGACGAGTTCTCCCGTTTCGAGTAACGAAAATGCAGCGCGAATATCCTTCGGATTTCAGCTCCGGTCTGAATTCGTTGCGCATTCCGGGGGTTCGTTTTCTAGGGCTCGATCCGGCTCGCGATTAGAAACTTAAACCATTTTGAGTCTCTACTTTGCTCCTATATTAGATTTGGTCTAATATGCCCATATTTAGACTGGTTTAATTCTAAAAGATATTGCTTGTGTTATCCCATTTTACATGTAGGAGAGGTTGCCACAACGAAATCCGGTGGACTTCAGGGAAGCATCCGTGGGCGCCTTTTTAACATGCTTCAGGAGAGGCCGAGTCGCAATTTCTTGTCTGCTCGTCTTTAGTCCCGCACTTGCCCAGGACGTCGCGCCCGGCTCGTACAAAGAACTCGAAAGCAAATACATATTCGGCTTCACGGAGGGTTCCGACATTGGCTTCGAAGGTGAGCGCGCAATCGTGTCCAGTATCAATCTCTCGTTCCAGAGACGCCGTGGTTCATATAACGCACTCGAGGAGGAGATTGAATATGAGACGAATCCAACGCCGGACATTCAGCTCGAACCGACCGTCCACGGGGTCTATCATCAGGTTCAGGGCGTTGATGGATTCGCTAACTTCACTGGCGTAAATTTTGGCGGCTTGTCGACCAATTTTCGCTACAACCCCATCGGACGCGGGCCGGGAGCGCCAATCGGCCTTACTTTTACGGTCGAGCCAGAATGGTCGCGCGTCGACGACGGCGGAAAAGTCTTCACGGATTTTCAGGCGACATCCAAAATCCTCGCCGATACGGAGCTCGTGTTTGATCGTCTGTTTGCCGCCTTCAACGCGATCTACCGTCCGGAAATCTTTAGGGACTTCGGATCTCCCAATTGGATGAGGGCCGCGACGCTGGGTATGACGACGGCTTTCGCCTACCGGATAGCACCGAACGTGGTGCTCGGCGGCGAACTCGAATATTTCCGCGCTCATAATAGTCTGGGCTTCGACGCTTTTGCCGGGCATGCGCTTTATGCCGGGCCAACTCTCTTTGTCCAACTCACGAACAAGATCCTGCTGCGCGCAGCCTTCTCGACACAAATCGCTGGCCACGCGGTGGGCGAACCGTGCCCTCTCGATCTCACCAACTTCTCGCGGAACAGGGCCCTATTGTATGCCGAGTTCGAATTCTGATCAAAGTTGAAAGGGACATTCCAATGCGGTGTCGGCATGCCGGTGACATCATCAAGCTCACCGTCCTTTCGGCCCTCACCCTGGGTCTCGCCCAAATACCGGTCAACGCCCTGGAAGCGGTTACGCTCCGCATATCCATCAAGGACCATCGATTCCAACCGAGTGAGCTAAAGGTACCCGCCAACAGGCCGATCACTTTGGCCGTGCGCAATCTCGATCCAACGCCCGAAGAGTTCGAAAGCCGGACGCTTCGGGTCGAAAAAGTCGTTGCCGGCAATTCCGAGATCACGATCCAGCTGCGCCCGCTCTCACCCGGGCGGTACAGATTCTACGGCGATTTCAACGAAGCGACCGCCCAGGGTGCCCTCATAGCGGAGTAGCCAATATATGATCGGCGCCGTCATCATCGTTTTTAGGGAGGTCATCGAAGCCGGGTTGATCGTCGGCATCGTGCTCGCCGCCACGCATGGTGTATCGGGCCGCACCCGTTGGATTGGGTTAGGTATTGGAGGGGGTATTGGCGGCGCGGCCCTATTAGCGGCCTTCGCGGGCACGGTCTCGGACGCGATCGGCGGGGCTGGACAGGAGCTTTTCAACGCCTCCGTTCTCGGCATCGCCGTCGTCATGCTCGCCTGGCACAACATCTGGATGGCGCGGCATGGCCGCGAGATGGCCTCCCATGCGCGCGCGGTCGGCCAGGCCATCACCAGCGGCACAAAGCCGCTCAGCGCACTCGCCTTCGTGGCCGGCATCGCGGTTCTGCGCGAAGGCTCGGAGATTGTGTTGTTCCTGTACGGGCTCATGCTGTCGAGCGGCAGCCCGGGCTCAAGCCTTCTCGCTGGCGGGGTGATAGGCCTCGTTTTAGGGTGCGGACTGAGCGTCGTAACTTACCTGGGTCTGTTGACCATTCCGCCCCGCTACCTTTTTGGTGTGACGAGCGCGCTGATTACGTTCTTGGCTGCCGGCATGGCCGCGCAATGCGTATACTATCTGGAACAGGCCAACATCGTGACAATCCTGAGCGCCAGGCTCTGGAACACGTCCGAAATCCTTTCCGAGAAGAGCGTGATGGGGCGTGTATTGCACACACTGGTAGGTTATAGCGATCAGCCTACCGCCATGCAGGGCCTGGCTTATATTTTCACTCTCGCCGCCATCTTCGTCCTGGGAAAAATTCTGTCTTCCCCGTCACCTTCCTGTCCTCCGCCAGTCCCCGAATCTCATCGCCATAGGCTCGTGAACGAATGACCTGGCTCTATCAATATCATCCGTTTTGAGGCCATCGCTGCATCCAACTAAGCGGCAAGCCCAAAGGAGCCACGCAATCCCACAAGCCAGAGCAGCATTCCGTCTTTAGAATTATTCCAAAAATGTTTCACGTGAAACATTTTCGTCCGGTCGAGGCCCAAAACCTTACAAGGCGTGAGACGGCGCTCCGCATCGATCTCGTAAGATCGATCGATTTTTTAGTGCGATTGGAATCGGGCGGCGGCGGCGCGTCGATTGCCGTGCTTGCCGCCGGAAATCAGCTAACGTGTAAGATCAACTCAAATCGAGGCCGGTGTCTGGGATGACCGAGCCGCTGGTTGGCCTCGTCGGCCGCCAGCATTTGACGATACGCCGACTGTAAAGACGGGTAATTTTTTTGTACCGGAATTATTCACCAAAGTCACTTCGCGATTTTACCGGCCTAATTCTAGTGCAAAATTCTTGATTTGCACGCATCCCCGACGTGTGGACGACTTGACACTTGCCACCCGTGTCTACAAGTTTAAAGTTAGCAACGCGGATCAATGCGTAAATGGATACGTCCAAAGCCCCTCAAGACCACGTGATCGCTTTAATCAAAGCTGGCCTGAATGCCGTTCCGTATGTGGGCGGCAGCATCGCAAGCCTCATCGGTGATTACGTGCCTACTTCGACTCAGCGATCTATAGAAAAAGCTGTCAAACTGCTTGGGGAAAAGCTCGCTTCTCTCGAAGGGCGCATTGATGTCGAAGCAGTGAACAAAGAGGATTTTGCCGAACTGTTTAAGTCTTGTTACCTCGTTGTTGTTCGCAGCAACCGTGAAGAGAAATTGAACGCTGCGGCTGCTCTGTTGGCAAATCTGCTGCTCCAGCCAAACGATCCGAGAAAGGTTTCCTATGAAGAACTTGACCACTTTGTAATGTGTTTGGATGCGCTTTCGATCGGCGCAATATCGGTTCTCGGTGCAGCACGCAATATCGCAACATCAGCCAATTCGGGTTCTCAGGCGCATTTTAATTTCACGCAGCTACGCGATTTGTTTCCTCAATTCGAACCATCGCTACTCATGAGTCTCGTAAGCGAATTACGCGGTTTGAATCTTCTGCGCGTTCAAGAAGGCAGTATTAGAATACCTGACAATAGCCATGTCCTGCTCGAAGTGACACCAATTGGACAGCGATTTGTCGAGCGGATCATTGAAGGAAAAATATAAGAAAGTGGGAATGCGAAGGCACTTGTGGCTGTGTCGTATAATCCTCCAATATAGAATGCGCTGGACTCCGTTGCATTAGCAAGATTGACGCGCATTTTGACTTTCCCAACGCGCGGAGTGGCGCGCCGAGTTCGATCTCACGGTAACCGGTGCCGATCCCGTCAAAATGCAGCTTTATTTGCGCGCAAGCGACAGCCGTTTTGCGCTTTCCCGACTGCGGCGATTGCTCGCCGACCGCGTCGGATGCGCCGAACCAGCTCCACCTG
>CAYWHF010000019.1:0-13636 GCA_964457695.1 uncultured Methylocapsa sp. | reverse complement strand
GTTCGTCGACCACGGCGGCAACGGCGCCCTTGTCGAATGCGGCGCCGACAAAGTCATGGCCATCGGAATTCGGCCCCTTGATGGCAAAGAAGAGCTCGCCTTCCCGAAGCGTGCGTGTATCGATCGAAATTCCGGTCACGCCGCGGCGCGGGATCGAACCGCTGACCCGGGCCGAAAGCGGTCCGACAAGACCGAGACTCGTCCAAAGAACATTGCTGGCCATGCCATTGATCATTGGGCAAGCTCTTTCAGCACGGCGCTCACGCAGCCGGAGTCCGAAAACGGCAGTGTTTTGTCCCCGACGATCTGCCCTGTCTCATGGCCCTTCCCGGCGATCAAGAGACCGTCGCCAGCTACAAGCAGCGAAATGGCCTGCGCGATCGCCGAGGCCCGGCCGCCGGCCTCCTCGACATTGCCGGAGCCCGCCGCGCCCTCCAGGATGGCTCTGCGGATCGCGCCCGGCTCTTCAGAACGGGGATTATCGTCCGTGACGATGACGCGGTCGGCCAAGCGCGCCGCCACCGCGCCCATGAGCGGCCTTTTGCCGGGATCGCGGTCGCCGCCGCAGCCAAAGACGACGAGTAGTTTTCCGCGCACCAACGGCCGCAGCGCTTTAAGCGCCTTGTCGAGCGCGTCGGGCTTATGGGCGTAATCGACAAAAATCGGCGCGCCGCGATAGCGGCCAACGAGTTCCAGACGGCCGGGCGCGCCCTTAAGTTTTTCGAGTGCGGCGAAGACGGCGTCTGGCTCGCTGCCTGTTGCAATGCAGAGACCGGCGGCCACAAGCGCATTCGAGGCTTGGAACGAACCGGCAAGCGGCAGAAGGGGCGTATAGATTTTGTCGGCGTAGGTAAGTTTGAGTCTTGCCGCAAAATTCTCGGCTTTCGCTTCGAGGAGGCGTATGCCCTCACCTTGGAATCCCGCCGAAAGGATGCGGAGTCCGCGCCGCTCGCAAGCCGCGATCACCTTTTCTCCCACATCGCTATCGGCGTCGATGACGGCCGGCTCGCCTGGAGGAAGCAGCCTCGTAAAGAGCTCCAGTTTGGCACCAAAATAGGCTTCGAGCGTTGGATGATAATCGAGATGATCGCGCGAGAGATTGGTGAAGGCCGCGCCGGCGAGACGAACGCCGTCGAGTCTTCGCTGCAGGATTCCGTGCGAGGAGGCTTCCAAGGCAAGATGTGTGACTCCGCTACGCGCAAGTTCGTCCAGGGTCTTGTGCAAAGTCACGGGATCAGGTGTGGTGAGCGATCCTGACGCCAGGCCTTGCGCTGTGACGACGCCGAGGGTTCCAATCGAGGCGGCCTTTTTGCCAAGCGCCATCCAAATCTGGCGCGTGAAATCGGCAACCGAAGTCTTGCCGCTCGTCCCGGTGACGGCGACGATCGTTTCCGGCTGGCGCGGGTGCATGCATGCGGCCGCATGCGCCAAGGCACTGCGGACATTCTCCGTTTTGATGAAGGCGGCCCCTCCAATGGGGCCGCCAGGATCGGTTTCGGCAATGATTGCAACAGCGCCGCGCTCGACCGCCTGCGGCACATAGAAAAGGCCGTCCTGCCGTGTACCGGGCACTGCAAAAAAAACCATGTCTTTTGTCACCGAGCGGCTGTCGGCACTGATGCCCTTGATCTCGCGCCCTGCCAAGGCCGCCGGAATATCGGCCTGCGGAAAAAGTTCGGCAAGACGCATCAATGACCGCCTTTGCTGTGCGCTGGAATATTGGCCTCAGCATAGCCGAGCTTCGCGAGAAGCGGAAAGGGTTGCGGCGGCAGATCGATGCGCGGCGGCAGGCCCAGCAATTGTCCTGCCCGCTCGATAATCTTGCTCGTTACCGGGCCTGCATTCCATGCAGCGGTGCGGTAGCCGCCGGTTTCCGGCAATGCTTGCGGCTCATCCAAGAGAGTGAAAAAAAGATATTTGGGCTTGTCGGCCGGAACGACCGCCATAAACGTTGTGAGCACCCGGTCCTTGACATAATGGCCGTGGACGATCTTGTCCGCCGTGCCTGTTTTGCCGCCGACGAAATAGCCTTTGATATCGGCTATTTTCGCCGTGCCGACTTCGGCATTGAGCCGCATCAAATAGCGCATGGTCTCAGAGGTTTCCGGCTTGACGACATGCGGCGCATCGCGCTTCGACTCCTCTTCGCTCCGCTTCAAAAAGGTTGGGGTAACAAGAATTCCGCCATTAGCCAGCGCCCCGACGGCCATCATAGCCTGCAATGGCGCAACATTGAGGCCCTGGCCGAAGGCAATCGTCATCGTATTGAGCTCGCCCCAATTTTTCGGCACGAGAGGCTCGGCCGATTCCGGCAGCTCCGTGCGTAAACGGCGAAGCTGCCCCATTTTCGCCAGAAATGCCTTGTGCCCATCGACGCCCACCATCAGAGCCATGCGCGCGGTTGCGATATTGGACGAATAAGTGAAGACCTCGGGCACGCTCAAAATCCGGTGCTGGGCGTGGAAATCGTGGATCGTGAAATGCCCATAGCGCAGGTTGTCGCGCGCATCCACGCGTGAACGCAGCGTGACCTTTCCATGATCGAGGGCCATCGCGATGGAAATCGCCTTAAAGGTCGAGCCCATTTCATAGACACCGACGGAAAGCCGGTTGATGTGGTTGGGTTCGAGCGCATCGGCCGGCGAATTGGGATCATAGTCGGGCAAAGACGCCATGGCGATGACTTCGCCGGTATTGACATCGAGAATTGCCGCCGCCCCTGCCTTTGCTCTGAACTTGGCGATGCCCTTCGCAAGCTCGTCGCGCAACGCATAGGTTGCTTCGATGTCGAGCGATGCCGTGAGGGGAGTCAAATTGTCACGGGTAAGGCTAAATCCCGCGCCATGCAAATCGGCAAGGCCCTGTCCGTCGATATATTTCTCGAGCCCGGAAATGCCGATGCCGTCGAGATTGGCAGACCCGAGAACATGCGCGGCGATAGGACCGTTTGGATAGACCCTTTTGTATTCCGGCTGGAAACCAACGCCGGGAAGTCCAAGGTGGTACACCTCTTTTTGCTGTTGCGGCGTTATCGCGCGTTTGACCCAGATGAAGCCCT
This sequence comes from uncultured Methylocapsa sp., assembly GCA_964457695.1. Lineage (GTDB taxonomy): Bacteria > Pseudomonadota > Alphaproteobacteria > Rhizobiales > Beijerinckiaceae > Methylocapsa. The sequence continues at coordinate 10,578 of CAYWHF010000019.1, read as the reverse complement.
TGCGGGAGCCGAGGCGTTCGCGCAATTCGCGGGCATCGACATCCGGGAGCGCGGCGGTCAAGAGTTCGACGGCTTCATCCTTGTCGACAATCCGCCGTGGCTCGGCGAAGACCGACATAACTTTGATGTCGGTTGCGAGAATTTTCCCGTTGCGATCGAAAATATCGGGGCGGGCGGCAGCAATCGTATCGGAAGCCGTGCGCTTGATGCTGGCGGGCGATTCGGGACGCATCCCAAAATGAATGAGCTTCGCCGCGATGATACCGTAGATCGCGAGAAAGGCGAATGCCGTGAGCCTCATGCGCGGCGCGCTCTTGCTGAGCTTGACCGCCAGCAGATTGGAGGAAAGGCCCTTGAGCTTGCAAACGAGGCGGGCCAGCCGGCCAGCCTGTGCGCCAGCCAAACTTTTGTTTGAATTGCGGCTGGCACTCATCCGACTGCGGCCTGCCTCCATTGCCGTTTCGCTACCTTGCCGGGGTCGCGGATAGAGGAGAATCCAAGGCATCGGCATCGCCCGGTGTATTTGTCGGCGCGGCAAGCCCAAGCGCTCCAAGCTTATTTCCTATCTCGTCAATTCTTGGCGCCTTGTCCGGCAAAGCGTCCGCCCGGACGGTCTGACTGAGAGCCGAAGGCTGCAAATCGAGGAATTTGCCAGCAAGCGCCTCGATCCGTTCTGGCCTTGTCAGATGCGCCCATTCGGCTCGCAGCATGTCGATCTGGTCCTGTTCCCTCTGGATTTCATGTTTGAGCTTCACGATCTTTTCGGCATGAAGGATCGTATCGTATTTGATGGAGTAGGCGTAGATCGCAGAACCGATGAGCGTAGCAATCGCCAGGATGTTGAGGAAACGCACCATTGTTAGCGGCCTCTCCCTTGCGCCGGCAATTCGGCCAAAGCCATCAGGCGCCGGTCGATGCCAAGCGGCGTGGCAGAAGTGCGCATGCCAAAGCGTAGTTTCGCCGATCGCGCGCGCGGATTTCCTGCAATTTCGGGCCGCGAGGGCGTGATGGGCTGTTTGCCTTCGAGACGGAAGGTTGGCGATGGAGGTGCGGACTCATAGGGCAAACGGCGGGAGAATGTCTGGCCCCTTCCCGAGCGTGTGTTTAAGAATTGCTTGACAATCCGGTCCTCAAGCGAGTGAAACGTCACGACGGCGAGCCGCCCGCATTCTTGCAAAATCGCCTCGGCTGCGGCGAGCGCGCGCACGAGTTCGTTAAGTTCGTCATTGACCGCAATGCGCAAGGCCTGAAATATGCGTGTTGCTGGATGCAGATCACCCGGTTTACCGGGCGCCATGCGGGCGATTAGCGCGGCGAGCACGGCTGTCGATGTAAAGGGCTTCGTTACGCGATCGACGACGATTGCATGCGCGATCCGCCGCGATGCCCGCTCCTCGCCAAAATGATGGAAAATAGCGGCAAGGATTTTTTCATCCGCTCCGTTTACAAGGTCGGCCGCACTTTTCCCTTCGCAATCCATGCGCATGTCAAGCGGGCCGTCGTTATTGAAGGAGAAGCCGCGCGAAGCGTCGTCGATTTGCATGGAAGATACGCCGAGGTCGAGCACCGCGCCGTCAAAGCCAGAAAGCCGCTGCGCGCGGGCCGCTTCATCGAGCCTGCCGAAACGCTCCTTTACGAGACAAAGCCGGCCTTGCGCCGCGCTCACAAGCGCCGCTCCGTCTGCGACCGCGATAGGATCGCGATCGAGCGCCAGGACCCTTGTGCCGGGCACGCGCAGGATCGCCCTCGTGTAGCCGCCTGCGCCGAAAGTCGCGTCGAGATAAAGCCCGCCTTCGCGCAATGCGAGCGCCGCCATGGCTTCGTCACGAAGCACGGGAACATGCCGGGCCGGTCCGCCTGCGGCGAGAGGCGCCTCATCGCCGCGGCCCAAATTCATTCCCGTGCCCCATGTGGCCGCGGCGCCGGCAAATCCGGCGCCACGTGTCTGGAATCGAGGCGTTTTGCTTCCTCGCGCACCAGGCTTCTGGCCTCTGCCAGATGCACGCGAAAACGTCCCGGTTCCCAGATCTGAAACTTAAATCCGTGGCCAACAAAGGTGACCTCCGTGGTAATGCCAGCAAAGGCCTTGGCGCTTTCGCTAAGATTTATCCGCCCCTCTGAATCGATCTTCAAAATCTCGCTGGTGCCGAGAAGTGCGGTCGAAAACAGATCGTGTTTCTCGGAATAGGGCGAAAGCGCTCCCAGAAGACCTTGAATTTGCTTGAGCAGGGCATGACCCCCGCAGTCTAACGCCTCCTCTCGAAGCGAGGGATGAATATAAAGTCCGTCAAAACCGTCGCGAACGAGTACCGCCCGGAAGGAGGCCGGGATCGAGACCCGACCCTTGGAATCGAGCCTGCCGGCGAAATTGGAAAGAAACCCGTCAAGCCCGTCCACTCCAGCTCCACAAGCGGAATTTTGGCCGCCGCGCCGGTAGAATCGCCGGAAACATGCCCGGCTGTGCTCCGGCGCCTCGAACACGGCGCGGGCGTCTTTGGGATAACATGGGAAAATTTGGGCGTCAATGGAATTGGGGCGTCATCCCGCGCCGGAATGGCAAAAAAAGTAGCATGCCCGCGCGCAGGTTTTATCGGCTGGGCTGGGTCGTCCAAGGACGGCCGGTTAAGGGGAAACGACGGCGCGTCAGTAACCCGTTCCCTCGCTTTACTCGGCCAGGATTCGCGTAGGAGGAAAGACGACCTCGACCAAGGTGCCCTCCAGCTCCTTGCTCTTCAACGTCAGGGAAGCGCCATTGGCTTCGACCAAAGCCTTGGTGAGCGGCAGGCCTAACCCCGTGCCGCGCGACGGCCGTCCGGCATCGAGTCTGCGGAAGGGCTCGAAGGCGGCGCCGACGTCGCCTTCCCGCATGCCAAGGCCGGTATCGCGAATCCGGACAACGACGCTTCCGGAATCGGCAAGGAGCGTTGAGACGACGACCTGGCCGCCGGGCCTATTAAACTTCACCGCGTTCGACAGAAGGTTTAAGACGATTTGGCGAAGCGCGCGCTCATCGGCAAGAATGTTTGGAAGCGCCGGCGACAATGAGAGCTTTGTATCGACTTGCTCGCGGCTTGCCTGCGGCTCAATGATCGAGATGCATTCGGAGACGACCCGATTGACATCGATCGATGCGAAAGCAAAATCCATCTTGCCTGCTTCGATCTTGGCAAGATCGAGGAGATCGTTGACGAGGCTCATGACGAGCGTGCCAGAGGCGTGAATATCGCCAATATAGTCCTTGTACCGCGGATTGACGATAGGACCGAAGCGCTCCTCGATCATGACTTCGGCAAAACCGAGAATGGCATTCAGCGGTGTGCGAATTTCATGGCTGACTTTTGCTAGGAATGCCGATTTTAATGCGTTTGCTTTTTCAGCTTCCTTGCGTGCTTGTTCGAGTTCCTGTTCGGCATTTTTCCAGTGTGTGAGGTCGCGCAAGAGGGCGCAAAACCTTGCCTCCCCCTGAGTTCCCGATCCCCCCGTGACGATTTGCGCAAGCGTCATAAAGACGGGCAGCGTCCCGCCCTGCCGAGTCAGGACGGTAACCTCGCGTCCCTGATTGAAGAGGCTAGTTGCGCCTTGCGATTTCAATTCTTCGAAATATTCAAGCGCCGGCGGTCCGCTTCCGGGAGCGAGCAACGCGGTCAAGGGTTTGCCTAAAACCTCGTGCTGATCGCAGCCGAACAGCGCCTCGCCGGAACGGTTCAATGTCAGGATGAACCCTCGCGAATCGAGCACGGCGACGCCGTCCGTCGCCGTATCCAAGATCGCGTTCAGCTCGCGAAAAGCGACTTTCAGGCGACGCAATTCGCGTTCGAGGAATTCGCGGTTGCTTTTGGTGCCAGGCTGCGCGGGAAAAGTGCTGCGTGATCCGCGCACGCTTGAGCGATTCTTTCCACTTGCTCCGGCCGGATTGACCACATGCCCGGAGTCAGAGGCAAGTGCAGCTGCTTCGTCCTCGAGGTCAGCCACATCGACGACAACGCCGACAAACAAGGGCGGCGCTTCCTCCACCGTGACACGGCGGCCAAAAACAGCGATTGTTCTCGTTACGCTCCCAGTCCGCAACCGAAGTTTCTCGGTTGCGGCTGCAGCATCGGCGATGAATTTGGCCGCAAACTCAGTAAACTCTTCCGAGTGCCCATTGTCACTACGCTCAAGCAAACGGACGAGGCCATCCAAATCCCTAGCTCCGCACAACGAAAGAAAGTCTGCGCTGGCCAGAACGGGTGCGCAGGCATGTTCCGCATGCCTGCCGCCCATCGCGACAACAGGCATTTGGGAGGCAAGCCCGGATGGCAGGATTGCCAAAATATCCGCGATCTCTTGCGCGCTCAGCCCCGGATTAACGCGGAGCCTGGAGCTGCCGCCTTGAAATTTCTCTGCCTGCATGGCCGGCCTTCATGAAAGTTCAGATTGTGCGCCGTGCTATGGTTCAAAGCGCGTGCCTGGTGGGCGAAAGAGGGCTTTCTTATGAAGCGCGACGGCTGCGATAAGACAATATTCCGGTCTGCTTTTCTCCTGTTGCAAGCCATTATTCAAGGTCTTGCAATCGCGGTCCTATCCTTTTACGCTCGTAAAAAGTGGCCAGCACGCCGCCATAGCTCAGTTGGTTAGAGCGCTAGATTGTGGATCTAGAGGTCCCCCGTTCGAGCCGGGGTGGCGGTACCATGGAACGGCATTTGCGCTTGGCCGGTTACCGATACGTAAGCGAGAGCAACCACCCCTTTGGTTCCTATCAGGGTACGAAAACGTCGCGGGCCGAATCGACAAGACCCTGGCTTGTGATCACGATCCAGCCAGGACCGCGCCTTTCAATCGACTTTACCCTTCCGGCACCAGGAATGATTTCTCCTGGTGTAACTTCGATCGTGCCGCGAGCGCCCTCGAGGAGAGCGATGCCGCCGTAAACGTCGCGGACAACCCAGTTCGTGATGAGATGCGGCTTTCTCGACCCATCGGCGTTGTCTAGCGGTATATTTGCCGCATCGCCAGCGATCTGTGCCCTTTTCTGGGTGGCACCCGGAGGGGCGGCGCCCGCCGCCGAAGCTCCGGCGGTGATCTTACGTTCCAACCGGTCGAGCCGGTCAATGACTTGAGACAATTTTGCTTCCGGTTCCCGCTGAACCCGCTCCACCTTCGCTGCCATCGCTGAGATTGCGGCGCTGGTTTCGCTCCTGACCGCGTCTAGCCGCGCGCTTAACCCGTCGAAACTAGAGCTAGTCTTTGCAGCCTGACTTTGCTCAGCGCGCAGATTTTCCATGCTGGCTTGGAGCGCATGGATATCGCCGGCCATTTTTTGCACCGCGCGAGCCAATTCTGCGCGCTCCATCCTGTCTTGCTGCACTGCACTTGGGGAAGACGGCGGATTTTTGCCAGAGAAACGAGGCGATTGATCGCCGGCAAAATATGATCCTGCTGCCCATGCAAAACCGAACAGACAGGTTGCCAGAGCCAAATGCGGATAAAACTGCGCCAGATTCTCCAATCGTGGCGACATGCCCTGCCAAAAACCTCTTGCGGCTTGCGTAGACGGGATCAACCACGAATCCGCCGCCTTCCTGGATTGACCTTCACGGGCGGCTTTCACTGGAACATTCTTGCCGACCCTTCGGTCTGCAGAAAAATTACCGTCAACATCAGCGTCATCAAGCGAGAGGCCCATACGCAAGCTCCGAAGATGGTTAAGGCATAGTAATCACTCCTCCTCTATTCATGTTAAAGTCGCGTTAATGGATTCGCGCCTTGAACAAGCGAAAAAGCGCCTTCAACGAACTGTGATGGCTGCCAAACGTTGTGATATGCATGGTAAGGATTTTTGACGGAGAGCTGTCATGGGAAAAGCAGTTTGGTCTGGCCTGCTCTTAGCGGCAGCACTAGCGGTTGCGGTTCAGGCTCAACCTTTGGTCTCTGTGGAAGGGCGCTCCACCGCTCGCCACGGTCCGGCGGGATTACTAAACGAAAACTATTTGACTTCGACCGGGCAGACGGTGCCTCGTCCCGGCGTCTCCCAGGGCGCGCCACCTTCTCGCCTCGACCGCCGCATCGAGGACAAAGACACGCGCATCGATCAAAGCATCTGCAGCAATTGCGACTAGACGAGCAAAGGCGCCGGCCCGGAGCTGAATTATGCGGGTTGATGGCAAAGCGCTTCGCAGTATTTGGCCGGGAGATGGCGCGGCAAGCGTCCAGATCATCGATCAGACCGTTTTGCCGCACCAATTTAGGATTGCCTCGATCTCTTCCCTGTCTGACGCCGCCCGTGCGATCGAGGCGATGCAAGTGCGGGGCGCGCCGCTCATCGGCGTGACCGCGGCCTATGGTTTGGCGCTCGCGATGCGTGCCGATCCCTCCGGGTCAAATCTCGCTGCGGCAGCGGCGCGCCTGCTTGCCACACGGCCGACGGCGGTCAATTTGCGCTTTGCGCTCGATATGATGCGCCAGCATCTGCTCGCTTTGCCGGAGGCCGAGCGCGCTTCGGCGGCCTTTGCCCGCGCAAACCTGATGGCGGAGCAGGACACAAGTCTTTGCCGTGCCATTGGCGTAAACGGGCTCGGCCTTATCCGCTCGGCCGCGGCCCGCAAAAATGGCCGTGCTGTCAACATCTTGACCCATTGCAACGCGGGCTGGCTCGCGACCGTCGATTGGGGCACCGCCACGGCGCCAATTTACATGGCCCACGACGAGGGGATTGCCGTCCATGTCTGGGTCGACGAAACGCGGCCGCGCAATCAGGGTGCATCGCTGACGGCTTGGGAGCTTGGCCAGCACGGCGTCCCGCACACCATTATCGTCGACAATGCGGGCGGACATTTGATGCAGCAGGGAATGGTTGATGTCGTGATTGTCGGAACCGACCGGACAACCGCTTCGGGCGACGTGTGCAACAAGATCGGCACCTATCTGAAGGCGCTCGCGGCGCGTGACAACGGCGTGCCTTTTTATGTCGCGGCACCCTCGCCTTCGATCGATTTTTCCTTGACCTGCGGCGCCTCTATCCCGATTGAGTCGCGATCCGAGTTCGAGGTTACACATATCAGCGGACTGGCCTCGAACGGGGGTATTGAAACGGTTCGCACCGTTCCGGCCGGAAGCAGGGCCAGCAATTTCGCTTTCGATGTAACTCCCGCACGGCTCGTTACCGCCCTCATCACGGAACGCGGCGTGATCGCGGCCAATAAAGACGCGCTGGCCCAGGCCTTTTCCGACCGTATTCCTCGGGAGTGTGAGTTGTTAGCCGCACCATAGAAATCCCGGTCGAATTTTGACATCTCCTCATATTCTTCAGTTAATCCGTGCAATAACCGCGGACTGGCTCTTGCGGCGCCCCCCTATTAGCCTTACCAATCCCTGCCAAAACCGGGGAACTCGCCATATGGCGGGCTGTGCTTAGCAAGCGAAAATATGCTTCTGTCGCGCCTAATGCGGTATCTTCGATTTCTTGTTGTCTTGCTCGTGCTTGCAGCTAGTCTTTTCCCGGCAGGCGCAATTGAATCGGTCCGCGTGCCGCTTGAGTCTCAAGCGATCGATCTGACCAAGGCTTTCGAGCCCTATCACTCGGAAAACGACCGTTTGCTAGTGTCGACCGCCCCCGGGTCCGACGGCATTGTGCGGCGGATCGAGGTTCGGGCGCGGGAAGAAGGCACGCATCCGGATTGGATCGTCTTCGCGCTCACCAACGATACTGGCGAGCAAATCGAAAGATTGCTGGTTGCGCCGCATTTCCGGCTGGTCGGCTCGGGCGTCATCTGGCCTGATCTCGGTACATCGCGCATTTCCGCAATCACCGCGAGCCAGGGATTCCCGATTGAACGGGAGGAAAGCCCGGATGCGGATGTCTTTCGCCTGACCCTCGATCCAGGAACGACCGTGACCTATGTTGCGGAGCTGCGGACGCCCAACCTGCCGCAGCTGCACCTTTGGGATCCGAGTGCCTATAAGGACCGAATGACGAATCTTGCCCTTTATAAGGGAATAGTGATCGGGGTTGCTGGGCTGCTCGCGCTTTTTCTCTCGATCATTTTTGTCGTTAGAGGCGCCGTGATATTTCCTGCCGCCGCGGCGCTTGCTTGGGCAGTCCTCGCCTATGCCAGCATCGACTTCGGCTTCTTTGCCAAGGTTTTTGGCACTGGGGGCGAGTTGGACCGCATTTGGCGCGCCGCCCTCGAAACCACCCTTTCCGCAACACTTGTGGTTTTTTTATTTGCTTATCTCAAGCTCAATCGCTGGCATGTGCGTGCTTCCCATGTCGCAGCGGTGTGGCTGATCTTTCTCGCCGCACTTGCTTTTCTCGCAATTTATGACGCGCCCGTTGCGGCAGGCATTGCCCGGATATCGCTGGCAACGGTTGCCGGCGTTGGATTCATTCTCGTGCTTTATTTGGCGATGCATGGTTACGACCGGGCAATCATGCTTATTCCGGCGTGGTTCTTGCTTCTTCTCTGGGTAATCGGTGCGGCTTTCTCGGTCACTGGCAAACTCACCAACGACCTTGTCTCCCCGGCTTTGATCGGCGGGCTCGTGCTTATCGTCATGCTGATCGGGTTCACGATCATGCAGAACGCTTTTGCGGGGAGCGCGCTTGCGTCTGGCGGCCTCTCCGACTCGGAACGAAAGGCGCTCGCGCTGACGGGGAGCGGAGATATTATCTTCGACTGGGATGTCGCAGGCGATCACATCTATGTCTCTCCCGATTTCGAGGTTCAGTTGGGCCTTGCCCGCGGGGCGCTGAAAGGGCCGGCAGACTCCTGGTTGAGAATCGTCCATCAAAGCGAAAGAGAGCGTTTCCGAGCCTGCCTCGACACCATCCTCGAGCAGAGATGCGGCCGGATCAATCAAGAATTCCGGCTGCGCGGCGACGATACAAACTACTTCGGGTTTCGCTTGAAGGCGCGGCCGGTTACCGGAGCCGACGGAGAAGTCATTCGTATCGTTGGCACTCTGGCCGATGTTACCGAGGCAAAGGTCGCCGAGGAAAGGCTTTTACACGACGCCGTGCACGACAATCTGACCGGCTTGCCGAACCGGGAACTTTTCTTCGATCGCATCGACCAGGCCCTCACGCTCGCGCAAACCGACAATTGCATCCGCCCCGCCATTGTTTGCATCGACATCGACCGGTTCAAACAGATCAACGAGGCGGCGGGCCTTTCCGCCGGCGATTCCATTCTGCTTACCCTTGCGCGGCGGTTGGCGCGGATTCTGAAACCGCAGGACACCCTCGCCCGTCTTTCGGGCGATGCGTTTGCCGTCTTGATCGTTTCGGAGTTCGAGACGGCTCAGATCAGCGCTCTCGCAAATCTTGTCCGCCGCGTCGTATCGACTCCTGTGACATTCAACGAGCAGGAAATTCCGCTGACCGCCTCGATCGGGCTTGCGCTCTTTGATCCGCAGCTGCACATGGCGCGCGAAGACATGCTCAAGGATGCCGAAATTGCGATGCGGCATGGCAAGCGCATGGGCGGCAACCGCATCGAAGTTTTCCGGCCATCGATGCGCACCCTGCGCTCGGATCGCCTTGGTCTCGACGATGATTTGCGCCGCGCTCTCGACCGGGCCGAAATGAAGGTCCTCTTTCAGCCGATCGTCCGGCTCGAAGACCGGACGGTCGCCGGCTTCGAGGCCTTGCTGCGGTGGGATCACCCGCGACTCGGCCGGCTTGGCCCCGCAGAATTCATTCCTCTTGCGGAACAGACTGGCACAATTATCGACCTCGGGATATTCGCTCTGGAGCGCACCGCCCGCGAACTCGCCGCATGGCAGCACGCGCTCGACGTCGATCCGCCAATTTTCGCAAGTGTCAATGTCTCATCGCGCCAACTGCTCCGCCACGACCTTCTCCATGATGTACGCGCGGTGCTGAGCCGGTCCAACATCACCCCTGGCAGCTTAAAGCTGGAATTGACCGAAGGGCTCGTCATGGAGAACCCGGAATATGCGGCCCAAATGCTCGCCCGCATCCGTGAATTGGGCGCTGGCCTTTCGCTCGACGATTTCGGCACAGGCTATTCCTCCTTAGCCTATTTGCAAAGGTTTCCCTTCGACACGATCAAAATCGATCAGTCTTTTGTTCGCCCAAATGGCAAAAGCGCAAGGCCCGTAATACTTCGGGCAATCGTGACGCTCGCTCACGATCTCGGTATGGAGGTTGTGGCGGAAGGCGCCGAAACGGAATCGGACGCCGTCGAACTCTATCAGCTTGGTTGCGAATATGCGCAGGGCTATGCTTTCGGCCATCCCTTGAGCGCGATCGAGGCCCGCAAACTGGTTGGCGCCGCCACCGTTGCCGCGTGATCCGAAAGAGTTCGAGTTTTTCTTAAAAGATGGGTAAAGAAAAATTGGAGATTAAAAAGCTCTCTCCGGATCCGCAAAGCGTAACGATTGGCTAACCACAATACGCAATAAATGCGCACAATTTGAATTTGCAAGGCGACTTTCCATGCGCGCACGCAGCTTGATTTTGTCTTTTGTGCTCGCATTGGGTGCATGCGCGGGTCGCCCGCCGAAACCCGTCCCCGCCGTTCCACCCCAATGCGAATATGCGGATTTCCCGGCCATTCACGCTAAAACCAGAACCCA
>CAYWHF010000018.1:8407-14083 GCA_964457695.1 uncultured Methylocapsa sp. | reverse complement strand
GGGGCTACTGGTGCAACCGGAGCGACGGGAGCGATGGGACCGACGGTCGCAACAGGAGGGACGGGGTCCACCGGACCGACGGGAGCGACCGTTGCCGGCGCCGCATTGATCGGAATATACGAAGGGATTGGGGCGCCGACCATGGCGGCTCCCCAAGGGACGCTCTACTACGACGCGACCGGCACCCCGAATACTACGACGGGCACCCAGAACCTGTATCAATACACCGGCACGGGCGTGTCGACGACGACAACTTTGGTTATGACCGGCACCGACTCCACGGGACTATGGACTTGCACGGCTGCGGCGGCCGCATTCTGTCAGTCATTACCCAATTCCGTTCCGCCCGCGCTAACCGCCCCTCCATACTCCATCGTGTTCTGTAGTGGAGCCACCACGGGTGGAGGGCATGACGACTTCGCTTTTTATGTGGCAAACAGCGCCGGCGTTTACCAACTTGTCGGCAGGCTGGAATCAGGAGATCAATAGAAGCTGGAAAAGCCATAAAATACAGTCAATAACCATTGCGGAGATCTCATAGCGGCGTCCTCGTTGTACGCCGCCTACTCGAACACAAAGGGAGGGACGACGATGTCTGAACCTTTTATCGGGCAGCTCATCCTTTTTGCCGGCAATTTCGCCCCGCAAGGCTGGGCTTTTTGCAACGGCCAGCTGCTGAGCATCGCGCAAAATACGGCGCTCTTCTCAATTCTGGGCACGACCTACGGCGGCGACGGCGTATCAAACTTTGCTCTCCCCGATTTGCGGGGACGCGCGCCGGTCGGCTTTGGGCAGGGGCCGGGACTTTCGAATTACAATCTCGGCCAGCAAACGGGCTCGGAAAACGTGACTTTGACGCAGGCCCAGATGCCGGCCCATGGGCATAATCTTGGCGCCCAAGCCTCCCCGGGAAATGCGCTTTCTCCGGCCGGCGCTTTTCTCGCCCAAGGCGATGCCGGACGCAGCGGGACCGTCAATGATTATACGACGTCGACTACCTCGCCCACCACACTGAACCAGGCCAGCGTGCAACCTGCCGGCGGCTCGCAGCCGCATCCCAATATCCAGCCGGTGCTGGCGATGAACTACATCATCGCGCTCCAGGGCGTCTTCCCGTCGCGGGGTTGATTCCATGCGCTGCCGGGGCGTTAAGCCTGCGCCCCGAGCGGGAGGATGACGCAGCGTTTCTCTTCGGGCTCTTCTGCCAATCGCGCCCTGGGGGAGAGGATCTCGCGGGTCTCGAGCCCGTGCTCCGCGACCGGCTGCTGCGGCAACAATTCGCCGGACAAGTGGCGAGCTATCGCGCCCAATATCCGGCCGCCCGCTTTGAGATCGCGGAATGGGACGCCACCCCGGCCGGACGCATCATTACGTGCCGCACGCCGCAGGCCCTGCTGATCATCGACGTTGCTCTCTCACCCGGCGCCCGCAATCGCGGCATCGGCAGCGCGCTCCTGCGCCATTTTATGGGCGAGGCGAAGGCTGCGGGTCTGCCCGTTCGGCTTTCGGTTTTCGCGAGCAACCCGGACGCGCTGCGCTTCTACTCGCGCCTCGGCTTTATTGTCGTCGAGTCCTCGGAGGTGCCCCCCCTTTTGGAATGGCGCGAGCCACCGTAAATCCTGACCTGTTCGCACCGGCCATCCATAAAAGGCGGGTCAATTTTCAGGGGCGTGCCCGACTTCAAGTCGATGGATTCCTGCCACGCGCCCAAATCGGGCGAAACTCTGTCGAAGACACAGCCTTTACACGGAGACGGTCGAATCACCTTTGCTTTGCCGGATCTGCGTCACGCGGCACCAAATGGGCTCACTTATGTGATCTGCGCAGCTGGCGTATTTCCTGGCCGGCTGTAGCAACCCAAGCCTTGATGCGCGCCGCCGCGGCGAGCGGAATTGCCCTGGGTTAACTGGCACAATTACATTGAAGCTGACAGCGCGGCGCTGAGATCGTGCAATGGCGTTTTTGCGTGGTCGCCTTCAATCCGGGCCGCAACCTGGCTCAGAGCCTCCCGGGCCGCGCAGCCGGAATGTTCTTAGGCCAGAATTCGGATTTACGCCTTCCGCAAACTGCACAAAACCTTCCCGCTTGTAGAACGTCAGAGCGCGCTGATTGTCTGCGTTGACTTCAAGAACGATGCCTTGGGGCGAAATCCTGCGCGCTTCGTCAAGCAGGAGGCGCGCCACACCTGTTCCTTTCGCAACTGGCGCAACAGCCAGTTGATCGAGATAAGCCGTGGCCGGGTCGATGGAAACAAAGCCAATAATCGAATTCGAGCCATCAATGGCGCAAACCGTGATAAAACCCGTTGCTTCAAGGGTTCGCAGATGATCGAGAAACCATTGGAGCCGGTCTGAGAAATCGATTCCTGGCATTGCCTCCTGCCAGCTTGCCACCCAAAGATTGGCAAGGTTCGGCAAATCGGCATTTTTTAGAGGACGTAAATAAATTGACATACGGCTCGGTTTGAAATGCACGCGGAAGAATTTCCGCCCGAAGATGTGGCATATTCATAGAGGCTATATGTGCTTTAAGTCCGCTTTTGGACATGAGCCGCGCAATACTTCCATTGTGCTGCAGCGCGCAAGCGAGCGTTACAATATCAGCAAAATGACGGCCGGCGGAATTTTTGGTGAAATCGCTGGAAAGAGCCATAGCCGCGTCGTATCGTTCCCGGCGCTGATGTAGCGGCGGTAGTTCCCGGGGCTTGGCTGTCGCGAAAGCGATCGCGAGCGTCTAAATTAGTTGGAGACTTTTTGAGCAAAATCATGCGACAAAAAAGAAACGGCAGCTGCCAGCCCCGATCGTAAAGTGGGCGGATGCCCAGAGACAAGAAAATGAATCCAGTTGGTATTGACGATTTCGCAATATATTTGGCGAAGAAAAATTATATGGTTCCCGACACGCGGCGCGACACCGCTGCCGCCGCGCCTTCAAGCACAGAGCGATCGCTTCGCAAACTTTGGGAATCGACCGAGCTTTCGGCGAACGGGTTTGCCGATGAAGTCGCCCGATTTTATGGGCTAAAGCGGCTTTCCCTGCCGGAGCTCGTTGCCGTCTCGGCTCTGACCGAGCGATTTTCGCCGCGCTTTTTGCGGGACAGTACGGTTTTGCCCTTCGAACGGCCCAAAGGCCATTTCCGGCTCGCGGTCGCCGACCCAACGGACGGCGCCTCGGTTCGCGCGGCAGAAATCGTCCTGGGTGGGCCTGTCACCGTGGACATCGCATCCTTTGAAGACATTGCGACCGTTCTCGACCAGCAGCTTGGCAATGAACTGCCGCAGGTCCCTGGCGATGATGAAACGGCGCGCGCTGGCGCCGATGATGATATCGAAAGCCTGCGCGATCTGGCGAGCGGCGCTCCCGTTGTGCGCGCTGTAAATGACATGATCGAAAGGGCCATGGAGCTCCGTGCGAGCGATATTCATATTGAACCAGTCCGGAACGGCCTTGTCGTTCGCATGCGGGTTGATGGCTTGCTCCGCGCCGTGACCGCACCGCTCGGCGTCTTGCCGCAAGCTCTCATTTCCCGAATAAAGATTCTGGCCAGCCTCAACATTGCCGAACGGAGATTGCCGCAAGACGGCGCGGCAAGACTGAAGGCCGCGCGCTCGGAGATTGATGTTCGCGTCGCGACGATGCCAACCCAGCACGGCGAGTCCGCGGTCGTTCGCCTGTTGCCGCGCGATCGCGGTTTGCTCGATATCGCTAAGCTCGGCCTATCGGCTGCCGACGAGAAAACGGTGCGCCGCCTGCTTACGCTGCCGCACGGCATGATCATCCTGACCGGACCGACCGGCAGCGGCAAGACCACGACGCTTGCAACGATGCTCTCGATCCTCAACGAGCCATCGCGAAAAATTCTCACAATTGAAGATCCTGTGGAATATGAGATTCATGGCGTCAATCAATCTCAGGTGAAACCATCGATTGGCCTTACCTTTGCTGCCGCGATGCGGGCATTCGTCCGCCAAGATCCAGACGTGATTATGGTGGGGGAGGTACGCGACCGGGAAACCGCGAACATCGCCGTGCATGCCGCGCTCACCGGCCACCTTGTGCTCACCACCTTGCACACCGAAACAGCCGCGGCTGCTGTACCGCGCTTGCTCGACCTGGGCGTTGAGGGCTTCTTGCTAAAATCAACTTTGCGGGCGGTGATCGGCCAACGTTTGGTCCGGATTTTATGTGACCGGTGCAAGCGAAAACATATCCTTGAAGAAAGTGATATTGCGAGCGATCGCCGCTATGACACGCTTGGCTTGCAGCCGGGGGACTGTGTCCATGAACCGGCAGGTTGCGAGCGTTGCGGCGGCACCGGATACCGCGGACGCAGCGGGGTTTTCGAACTGCTTGAATTGAAGGACGAAGTGTATGAGCTTGTGCGGCCAGACGCGGACGGGCGGCTGATCGACCTTGCCGCAAGGCGCGCCGGTATGATCACGATGGTCGAGGACGCTGTCGCGAAATGCCGGGCCGGCACAACCTCCGCTGCCGAAGTCCTGCGTGTTACGACCGTGCGGTAAGCCATGACGAATTTCCGCTACCGGGCAATGACTCGCAATGGCGAAGTTGTGAACGGCTCCATCTCAGCCACTAATGCGGCTGAGGTTGCCGAGCGTGTCGAATATCTCGGCCTCATTCCGATTGAAACGATCCGCGAGGACGGACCTCGCCCCGGACAGCGCCTCGGCTTTACCTTTCTCTCACAGCCGCGTCCCGAGGACGTGACAGTTTTCACCGGCGATCTTGCGTTGTTGCTGCAAACCGGCGCGCGAATTAATGACGCTCTCGAACTCTTATCGTCCGACGCGGACATCGGACGTCTGCGCGCAACTGTCGGTAAGCTCACCTCCGCCATTCTCGCGGGGGAGAGTTTTGCCAGTGCTCTTGCCCATCATCCAGCATTGTTTTCGCCGATGTATGTCGAGCTCGCGCGCGTTGGCGAGGCGTCGGGCACGCTCGTGAATATCTTGGAGGTGTTGGGTGCCGAGAGAATCAGGGCCGAGGCCCTCCGCCGGCGCTTTACCGATGCCTTACGCTACCCTGCTTTCGTGCTCGCGGCCGCGAGTGCCGTGCTTCTCTTTTTCCTGACTTTCGTGCTACCGCAGTTTGGCGACGTATTGCGCGACTTCAACGCAAAACTTGATCCGGTCATAGCCGGATTCCTTGCCCTTTCCGGGTTCTTGCGCACACACGTCTCAGCGGTCTTCGTGAGCCTCATAATATTGGTTAGCGCCGGTTTTATGCTTTCGCGCCAGCCAAAGGTGCGAAGCCTAATCTTGGACGCGCTCGCACATGTGCCTTATATTAGCCGGATGTTGAATTTTCACCGGACGTCGGTCTTTTGCCGCAACCTTGGCGTTCTCCTCTCTAGCGGGGTGCCGCTCACGGTGACGCTGCGGATTCTCGCCGATTTGATTGCGACGACTGGCGGGTCGCCCGCCTGGACCAAACCCTTGTGCAAGCGGCAGACGTTTTCGCCAT
This sequence comes from uncultured Methylocapsa sp., assembly GCA_964457695.1. GTDB lineage: Bacteria > Pseudomonadota > Alphaproteobacteria > Rhizobiales > Beijerinckiaceae > Methylocapsa. The sequence goes on along the minus strand of CAYWHF010000018.1, from coordinate 8,599 downwards.
GCCGCCGGATTTGTAATGCGAGCGCGTCTTGGAAGGCGGTTGGATCATCCCATTCTTCCCACAACGGCTCGGGAAACTCTGCGATGGGCTTGGGCCTGTATGGCCCTCGAGCGCCCCGCCCCTGTTTGGTAGCCCCTAGAACGCCACGCTTCGCCGTTGCTCTTCCCGCGGACTTTTACTGGGACATGGTGT
>CAYWHF010000018.1:0-8397 GCA_964457695.1 uncultured Methylocapsa sp. | reverse complement strand
TCCGTCATGGCTGCAAACTGTCCGAAGCGCTCTCCAAGACACAGGCAATTCCGCCAATGGCCATTCGAACTTTACGGCTCGGCGAAGATTCGGGACAGCTCCCCATGCTCGCGCAGCGTGTCGCGGAGTTTTATGAAGCGAAGCTTCAACGCAGCCTTGACCGTCTTGTCGGAATCGCCGGTCCGGTTGCGATTGTTAGCATAAGCATCATTGTCGGGGGATTGATCGTGTCGGTCATGACTGCCCTCATGTCGGTCAGCCAAATCGTCGGATGAAAGGGAACCAAAATTGATGAATCTATTAAATTTGCGGCACCTTGGGTACCGGCAGAACAGAGACCAGTTGAAAAATGCCCGGCAAGAGACTCAACGCAACGGGATTACAGGGGCCGGCCGCAAGGATGGCTTCACCCTGGTTGAAATCTTGGTCGTCATCACAATTATTGGCTTGATCATGGGCCTCGTCGGACCGAGGGTCCTAAACTACCTAAGTGAGTCTAAGGTGAAGGCCGCGACCATTCAGATGCAAAGTTTTTCGAGCGCGTTGGACCTTTTCTATCTCGACCTTGGACGTTATCCCTCAACCAGCGAGGGCCTCGCCGCTTTGGTTCAGCGGCCGGCGGGCTCCCCCGGATGGAACGGCCCCTATTTGAAAAATGCGTCCCTACCAAATGATCCTTGGGGTCGCCCCTACAAATACCGTTCGCCGAGCGAGCACGGCCCATTTGAAATTATTTCGCTCGGGTCTCAAGGTAGGGAAGGGGGGACCGGCACGGCAGCCGTCATAAAGAGCTGGGAGACTCGGTGACCGTGTTGCAGGATAAAAGCGGTTTTACCTTGCTCGAAACGGTTTGTGTCTTGGCGATCATCGCGTTGCTGCTCGCCACGGCCTTACCGGCTTTCCCACGTAAAACCTCGCGTCCAATGCTTGAGGCCTACGCGCTGCAGACGGCGGCCTTGCTTAAGGCCGATCGCAGCGCGGCAATACGGCGCGGTGATACGGTTGCCACCGAATTGAATCCGGCGACCCGGGTGATCCGGTCCGGCGCAAGCGGGCGCTTATTGAAATTGCCTGAAGATATCGGCTTTCGAGCTATACTGGCGGACCAGTGCGGCACACGCGCGGCCGGAACGGCAATTCAGTTTCTTCCATCTGGAATGTCCTGCGGCGGTACGATCTATCTCTCCCGGCCTGGCATAACCCTCGAAGTCCGTATCACTTGGCTGACCGGGGGAGTTGAAATTGTCCCTAGCAACGCCTCATAAGCGCGCCAATCGAAATTCCGGGGCCGAAGCGGGGTTTACGCTCATAGAGGCCCTCGTAGCTCTCGCCGTCGCGGCCATCTCCTTGACTGCTATCGCAGCGCTCATGGCAGGAAATATTCGGGGAGCTGGAAGAATTGGCCATCATCTTCAACTTAGCGAAACATTAAGAGCCGTCGAAGCAGCACTTCCAGATCGTGCGGCTTTGGCAACGGGAAATTTAACCGGTGAATTGCACGGCCAAGCTTGGTCCCTCGATGTGACGCCGCTTCCGAAGGATTTCGACAACCCGCGCGCGGACGCTTTGTGGACGCCTCAAGATATTGTGATCACGGTGCAGTCGGCGTCTGGAGGGCAGCTTCAGCTGGAAACAGTCCGTCTGACGAGAAGGACCGGTTCGCCATGAAACGCAAGCAAGTGCCGGTTCTCCGTTTCGGGCCGGCAGAGAACGGATTCACCCTTCTCGAGGCTCTGATAGCTGTCGGCCTGATGGCCCTGCTCCTGGCCACGCTTGCCACCGTTACAGCGCAATGGATGCGCGGCTGGAAGGCGGGATTTGACCGCACGCAAAGTGCCGATCTCTTAGGTCTCGGCCTAGACAGGATTGTTGGCGACATCGAAGCTGCAGAATTCATATCTCCGGGCCAGGTAGACCTACGCCCTCTCTTTCAAGGGACGGATTCCTCGGTAACTTTTGTACGCTCCGCAATCGGCCCTAACGCGGCTGCGGGGCTCGAAATCGTGCGGCTCGCGGAAATCGACGATGCACGCGGCCGCATCTTGGTGCGCACCAGGGCTGCATTTACTCCGGCGGTCGCGGCCGAGACCATTGAAGAAGGCGCAGTTGAGTTCACAAATCCTGTCGTTCTTATACGCCCGCCGTTTCGCGTGTCCTTCGCTTTTGCCGGGTCTGACCGTACATGGCAGGAGAGCTGGCTTGACGCTAATCAACTGCCCACTGCAGTGCGCATTACTGTCCTTGACGGGCAGACGGGTGAAATACTTCCCGTCTCCACGGCGGCCTTAGTCAATGTGAATGCACCGGCCAGCTGTGCGGCGAACGCGGCGCGAGGTTGCGGCGGTCAGCAAACCGCTGGCCAGCCAACTTCTGGCCAGCAAACGCCTGACCAGCAAGGCGCAACGCCGTCCGGCGACAATGGGCGGGCAGGAACGCCCCGAGGCGGCGGGTAGCCCCGGGCAATCGCTGTAACTTATAAACCGCAAATGAAGTCCAGAAAGAAGTTTTCGGCGAGATTTTTCAAACCGGAACGGACCAGCCGCAGGAAAATACGCGTGTAACCATGCCGGAGCATAGCAAGATCGCGGGCCATGTCATGGCTCGACTGGGATCTGGAAACACGCCAGCGAATGCCGGTTTTATTTTGGTTGCCGTGCTCTGGATTCTCGCCGCTTTGGCGGCGCTCGCAGGCGTCTATGCGGTATATATTGCCAATACGGCCGCCGCCGTGCGCATTTACGACTCCAGGCTCCAGGTTCAGGCGCTGGTCACCGCAGGTCTCGAAATTACCGCTTACCATCTGATCGGCTTTGAGGACCAGCGCCGCCCAACTTCGGGTAACGTCGGATTCGGCCTTGGCCAGTCCCGCGTCGATGTCGAGTTCCGTTCCGAGGGGGCTCGAATCGACCTTAACTTTGCTCCTAAGGAGATGCTGTCTGGCCTCCTTGCGGTTCTTGGTGCTACTCCGGAGGACGCTGGCGCCTATGCAGATCACATCATTGCTTGGCGAACAAAGCCTAAACAGGGCGCTCAAAACGAAGAAGCCGACGCATACCAGAGTGCCGGCCTGAGTTACGGGCCTCGCCAAGCTCCCTTTCAGAACGTAGCGGAACTGCGTTTTGTGCGGGGATTGCCGTCTGAACTCGTTGACGCCGCTCTTCCATTCGTGACGATTTTCAACGGCGAGGCAGAAATCGACGTGAACGAGGCACCCCCGCAAGTCGTCGCGGCGTTGCCCCGCATTAGCCCGGATGCTGTCGCTGAAATTCTCAAGACGCGCGATCGCGGCAATCCTCAGGCCGTTTTGCGTCTGCTTGGGCCGGCGCGGGCCAGCGTCGCTGTGGGCGGACGCAAGGCGACACGGGCCATTATTCACGTATCGCTCGACACCGGCCGCAAGGTGAACGCCGAAGTCGTCCTTCTTATCACCGATAACGACCCCGAGCCCTATCGCGTGTTGGCCTGGCGCGACGACTTTGACGGCCCGATCTGAGGGTCACCTGCGGATGGAGACTGCATGAGCACCTTTCAGGTCTTTGTCGAGGCGTCGTCCCGCTGGATTGATCGCGTCGCGGCGGTGATTGTCGACATCATCGAAACGTTCCGCGCGAGGCGTCTGTTCCAACTGGTCGAACAGAAGGACGGTTCTTTTGTGTTGCATGGGAAGACGCAACCAGACGGTTTCGATACGTCCGTTGCGCCCTTTCGAATTGTCGAAGGGCGTGTCGATGCTTCGGTTTCGGCCAAGCTTACACAAATCCTGCGCGGCGCCCAAGTCGACCTTTTATTGCAACCCGGCCGCTTCATGGTCCGGATCCTCGAATTACCTCGCCGGGCTTCCGATTTCCTGGATGGCATTGTCCGCGCGCAGATCGATCGTTTGACGCCGTGGAGCGCCGCCAATGCGGCATTCGGTTGGCATCCGTCAACCCAGGCCAGCAATGAGAGAATTGTCGTGACGATCGCCGCCACATCGCGATCGTCGATCGCACCGTTCATAAATGCTGCCGCCGCGCTCGGTGCCGATTTGATCGCTGTCTCCGCCGTCCTCCAGGAGCCATTGCCGGATGCCGCAGCCATTAAAATTTGCGAACAAAAAGTTGCTCAACAGCTTGGCCTGCGTCGCATAAGGCGCGTTCTGATTGGATTCCTTGCAGCCGCTGGCGCAGTTTCTGCTGCATCGATAATCGCGGATACCGTTATTGGCGGCATGATCGAAGCGCGGCGAGACGAGTTGACAAGCCGCATTTCGGAGCGCCGCGCCGCCATGCAGCTGGGTCACGACCGGGCGAGCGATGCAGTGCTTGAACTCGAGCGGCGCAAACATGCGATACCCTCAAGCGCCATCATCATCGAAGCCTTATCGCGGATTTTGCCGGACGACACCTATCTGACCGAACTGCGCATTGTTGGAGACAAATTGCAGATTGTCGGCGTATCGAAGGATGCGCCGTCTTTGATCCGCCTCATTGAACAAACCCACCATTTTAGCCGCGCGGTATTCTTTGCCCCGACGACGCGCTCGCCGACAGAAACGGGAGAGCACTTTTCCATCGAGGCGCATATCGAACCAGTTTACACTCCGGGCCTGTGATCGATCCCATGCTGAATTTAAATTTGATCCGAAAATATTTTACGCGAGAGCGCCTCTTGCCCATGTTGGGGTTTGCGGCGGTGACGATTGGCCTTGCCGTCATAACGTGGCTGGCGCTCGCGGGCCTTGCAAGCGATTACTCAGACTACGTCGCCGCGGCGGATCTGCTCGACAGGCTCGAAGGCCGTAAGCCCTCAACTGAATCGTCCGGCCACGCGTCTGGCATGCCCGGCTCGCCTTTTCTGGAGGGCGCGACCGTTAACATTGCCGGGGCAGCGCTGCAGCAGCGGGTGGTTGCTGCCGTGCGGGCAGCCGGGGGGAATGTACTTTCGTCGCAAATCGATCTACAAGGTTCCGAGGCTAAACAAGGTTACGTAAGTCTTTCGGCAAGCTGCGAAATTGCCGAGAATGCATTACAGCTATTGATTTACGACCTGGAATCGGGCATGCCTTTCCTTTTTATTGATCAACTCGTCGTACAAGTGCCTCAAACAAATGTTGGGGTTGGTGTAGATACAGGACCTGTGCGAATGCGGCTGCAAATCGACGTTTCGGGACAATGGCAGGCACGAAAATGAACCGGCAGTTCATTTATGTAAGCTTGGCTATAGGCGTGCTCACTTTGAACGGCGCTATTGCACAGATTGCGACTGGCGTGAATCTCGAGGAAAACGACTTGAGCCCGGCCAGCCGGGATAAATTGCCGGTTCCCGCCGTGATTCAGAGCCCCGGTGCTCAACTTCCACCGCCGGGCGGAAACCCGCTTTGGGGAATTCCAATGAGCGCCTTGTCTGTGACCCGCGAGCGGCCTGTCTTTTCGGCGACGCGGCGGCCTCCCGCACCGCCGCCAGCGCCAATCCCCGTCGTTGAAGCTCCACCGCCTCCGCCAGCCCCAGCCGAGCCGCCGCAGCTTGGAATCGTTGGTACGGCAACTGGCGAAACAGACAATGTAGCGGTCGTAATAGACCAAACGACAAGAAACCTTGTTCGTCTGCATGTGGGCGAGACAATCTCGGGTTGGTTGGTGCGGTCGGTGGATTCGCGAACGATGACCATTGAGAAGGATAGCCGCTCCGTGACACTGGCTCTGCCTGCGGTGACGGATTTTGCGCCGCAAAACTCAGCAGACTTACCGGAAGCAGCACGGGTCAGCCGGGCGTTTTAAGCACAATGGCAGAGCCGCAAAGCCGCGGCCAGCACGAGCAAAGCGCTGCGCACTGCTAGCTGCCTTAGTCGCATGCACTTAAGTGCCGGGGCCACACCTTTCTCAGGCGCAGTCACAATGCAATTTTAGCTCCAGCCCGCGGACCCTGGACGGCTTACAAATGCACGGTCCCTAATCATGCGCCGAAAGTGTACCGGCCGGGGACAAACTCTCACGCGATTGTCATTTCGCTTGCGAACTATTTGTAACAAGGTGAAATTACGCGGCTCAGGGATTCGGTGCTAGCATGACAAAGGCGGTCGTTGGCATCGTCGGCGGTTCCGGTGTCTATGACCTGCCTGGCCTCGAAGAGATTCGAGAGGAATGGGTGACCACGCCGTGGGGCGAGCCCTCGGATGCGCTTCGCTTTGGACGGATCGGAAAGACCGCGGCCGTGTTTCTGGCCCGTCATGGGCGCGGCCACAAATTGTCGCCTTCGGGTATCAATTACCGCGCCAATATCGATGCGCTCAAACGCGCTGGCGTCACCGATATCGTTTCGGTTTCCGCCTGCGGTTCGTTCAAGCCAGAGCTATTTCCCGGGCTTTTCGTGCTCGTCGATCAATACATTGACAGGACGTTCGCCCGAGTCAATTCGTTCTTCGGCAATGGCTGCGTCGCCCACGTATCGATGGCACATCCCGTGTCACCGTTGCTGCGCGAAAAAATTGCGGCGGCCGCGGCAGCAGAGAAAATTTCTTGTGTGAGCGGTGGAACGTATGTGTGCATCGAGGGGCCGCAGTTTTCCTCTCTCGCCGAATCCCTCGCTTATAAAGCCGCAGGCGGTGATGTCATCGGCATGACCGCGATGCCGGAAGCCAAACTCTCCCGCGAGGCAGAGATGTCCTATGCGACCATTGCCATGGTGACCGATTTCGATTGCTGGCATCCGAAGCACGACAATGTCGATGTCGCCTCGGTCATCAAGGTCGTCGAGGCCAATGCAAGCAGTGCGGCAAGACTTCTGGCGCCGTTGTTGCCCGATTTTCCCGAAGAACATGAGCCCTTCCCGGCCGGTTCCGACCGGGCCCTCGATCACGCCTTTGCTGACCCCTGCTTCTGCCCGCGACCCGGAATTGATGAAGAAGCTCGAGGCAATCATGTGCAGGGTCAATCGATCATGACCGCTCTCAAAGAGACGATCCGCAGCATTCCCGATTACCCGAAGAAAGGTATTATCTTTCGCGATATTACGACATTGCTCGGCGACGCCGGCGCGTTTCGCCGCGCCGTCGACGAATTGGTGCAGCCATGGACGGGGGGAAAGATCGACAAGGTTGCCGGTATGGAGGCGCGAGGATTCATTCTTGGCGGCGCGGTGGCGCATCAACTCTCGGCCGGCTTTGTGCCGATCCGCAAGAAAGGCAAGCTGCCGCATTTCACGGTTTAAATTCCCTATGTGCCCGAATATGGACTTGGAGAGATGGAAATTCATTAGGATGCCCTGGCGCCCGGCGAAAGGGTCATCCTCGTCGACGACCTCATCGCGACCGGCGGCACGGCGGAAGGCGCGGCCGGGCTTTTGAAAAAAATCGGCGCCAATGTCGTGGCGGCCTGCTTCGTGATCGATCTGCCGGATCTCGGGGGAGCCCAGCGCCTGAGAAACCTTGGCATTCACGTCAAAACACTGATGTCGTTTGAGGGGCATTGAGCTAGGCGCTCCCGCACGGCGGCGCTTGCCCTCAGACCTGTAGATATTGCACGACCCCACGTCACATCGAAGTAAACTGAATTGATTGGAGCCATTGATGACGGAAGTTGACAAATATATAGCTGATGTTGAAGCGTTTTATAAACTAATTATAGCAGGGAGTCATAGCCGCCTTGTCGGTGGAAACAAATTGTGGGACCAATTTGAGAGTGCAGTTTTGGACTATCGCAAGAGAGGGATGGCCTCGTTCAAACAGGTCATTGAGCGCGTGAATGAATTGGTCGTTGCCAAAATCATTTTGGGCGATCCAACACTCCTAGATGCCAAGATCGAATATGAACCGCACATAGGTACAGACTCCCGCCGAATCGATTTTGTCACTTGCAAGGCCAACGGAGAAAACCTCTTTATAGAAGTAAAGACCGTGCGTCCTAACACCAAGGACTGTCAAGAGAGTTGGGGAAAGTTCAAGAAGCGGCGAGAACTTCATACTTATGGAACGCACTATATCGCGATGCCGGAATGGAATGGAGGGAAGATTGCCGGGGACTCATTCTCGGCTCGGTCGAAATTCATGGAATACACTCGTGCCTTTGAGACGAAACTTGCCGAGGCTCGAGAATCGCAACCTGGGAGGGGTGCATTGATCTTCTGCGGCACCGGCATGGAGTGGCATCGTTCAGAGCTTGACGACTTCGTGGACTTCTATCGCACGGGCCACCATCGGCGCGACGATCCCTTCGCGAATATGGAGGCTGGAGAGATCAACGACAAAGGGATCTCGCTTATGCGCAACATTGATTCATTCGGGTTTATGAAGCGGCCTCAAGACCAGCTCACAGAGGAGGCGTGGGACGCCGATGGCGCGACCCTCATTAAGCCATGAGACAAACACTTGCTGTCATAGGTGCGTTAGTTCTTGGTATCTTAATTGGAGTTGGCGTGCCT
>CAYWHF010000017.1:10296-14165 GCA_964457695.1 uncultured Methylocapsa sp. | reverse complement strand
TTGGGTGTGTGGTCGGGAATACGGGGCTCGAATGCCAAGGGCGTGCCCCGCCAATTGCATTACCATCGGAAAAGGAGTCGGGATATTGATCCCATGTGAAGTTGAAGTTGCTGGAAAATAAAAGATAATCGTAGCGCAGCTTCTGCTTCCCCTGGCCGAGATAAGGCCATTGATCGCGCTTGACGATCACCCAACGCGCGAAATGGATAAACAACAAGCCGCGCAGGGGTGCCGAAAAGAACGGAAGTGCGCGGCCGATCATATAGCCGAGCCTCTGGATCTCCGTCAGCCACGGCCGCATCGGCGTGATGACGTTCATGATATCGGCTTTGCCCGCGACGTTGGACATCGTCCCCTCCCCCAGCGTGATTATTTCATGGTTAAGCCCGAGGCAGGAGAGATTATGCGCCTCTTTTGGGCCTTATGGCAAGGCTCTCCCTTCGTGCAAACCCCCTTAAGGTAGCGATTGGAGGCGCGCCGCTCGCAAAATCATGGATCGGGAAACCAATTTTTATCGGGTTCGTGTCTAGTTTGTACAGAGTCAAACGAGGCATCGCAAAATGACGCCAGCCGCATCGACGCCAACAGCGTCGCCTTCGAACACATTAACCGGAGAAGCCGGCGAGCCGTCCGATCCTGGCCGTTCTACGGGTCAGGATTCGAGCAGTGCTGGCGCTTATCTCAATCAATTCAAAGAAATCGTGCAGTTGATCGAGCGGTTGCCGGGCACGCCGGAATTAATCGGTGATGTGTTGAACTGGCGCCCGACAAGCTACAATGATTATTTCGCCGCGCAAGCGTTGTCTGGCCGTGCGTCCGCAGCCGATGTCTATGCTTCCTTAAACCGGTACTCGGGGAAACGCTTCGAAGGCGTTGCCGGGGATCTCGACTCTAAGGCTCTCGGCGCAGCTGCAGCTATCAGGCGCCACTATAAGGCCCATGGCGAAGCCCGTCCCGATATCTTGTTGGAAATTTGCGACCGCGCGGGAAAGAATCTGCGCGAGGCGCTCGGCAAGGCGAGCTCCCTTGCCGAGCCTGATCCGAGTACGGCCGGTAATGCCGTTTTGAGGCGCAGATTGCGGATCACATAAGCTTGGGCGCAAGCCCGGTGCGAGCCGAGCAAATGCGGCGATTCGCGCGCGCGGAGTTCACCGGCGTCGGCGTGGACTAAAATGGCGCCCTTACCTTTAGGGGCAGCTTTGCGTTTCCCGGCGGCTAGACTAAAACCCAAAGCCTGCCAGTCTGTTTGAAACGCGTTTCCTGCTCATGCGCCTATCGCGATATTTTTTGCCGATTTTACGCGAAGTGCCGAAAGAGGCCGAGATTGTCTCGCACCGTTTGATGCTGCGCGCCGGCATGATCCGGCAGGAGGCGGCGGGCATTTATGCCTGGCTGCCGCTTGGCTTTCGCGTCCTGCAGAAAATTGCTGCGATCGTGCGTGAGGAAATGGACCGGGCGGGGGCAATCGAACTTTTGATGCCGACCCTGCAGCTCGCCGATCTTTGGCGGCAAACAGGCCGCTATGAGGCCTACGGTCCGGAAATGCTGCGAATTGCGGACCGTCACAAGCGGGAATTGCTGTACGGCCCGACCAACGAAGAGATGATCACCGGAATTTTTAGCGCCTATATCCGCTCCTACCGGGACCTGCCGAAAATTCTTTACCATATCCAGTGGAAGTTCCGCGACGAGTTAAGGCCGCGCTTTGGCGTCATGCGCGGACGCGAGTTCCTGATGAAGGATGCCTATTCCTTCGATGTTGACGAAGCTTCAGCTCGCGTTTCCTATAACAAAATGTTCGTTGCCTATTTGCGGATTTTCTCCCGCATGGGTCTTAAGGCGATACCGATGCGGGCCGAAACCGGGCCGATCGGCGGCAATTTGAGTCACGAGTTCATTATTCTCGCCGAGACCGGCGAATCACCCGTATATTGCCATGCCGGCGTCTTGGATTTGCCGGTTCCTTTAGACGGCAAAGTCTATGAGAGCGATCTTGCGCCGATCATTGGCGAGTGGACAAAATTTTACGCTTCGACGGCAGATGTCCATGACCCCGAACGGTTCGAGCGCGAGACGCCCGAGGCAAAGCGCATCCACACACGCGGTATCGAGGTTGGACAAGTGTTTTATTTCGGCGAAAAATATTCCAAGCCGATGCGCGCGCTCATTACGCATCCGGACGGAACCGAGCAGCCCTGCCAGAGCGGCTCTTATGGGGTCGGCGTGTCCCGGCTTGCCGGCGCCATTATCGAAGCGAACCACGACGATAATGGAATCATTTGGCCCGAGGCCGTCGCACCGTTCAAACTCGGAATAGCCAATCTCAAACCAGGCGATAGGGAAGCCGACAGCGCGTGCGAAGAGATTTACGGTACGCTTCAGAATTCGGGGGTCGAAGTGCTCTACGACGATGCGGATGAGCGCCCTGGCGCCAAATTCGCGCGCCTCGATTTGATCGGCCTGCCCTATCAGATCATCGTAGGCCCAAAGAGCCTGGCCGAGGGGACAGTGGAACTCAAGGTAAGGGCAACCGGCGCGCGTAAGAATCTCGGCGTCGCTGCGGCAATCGCGCAGTTCGCGGGCCGGTGATGGACACCTCGAAGGGCATACGCCCGTTCGCGCCTTTCGAATGGATGATCGCTTTGCGCTATCTGCGTGCGCGGCGGCGGACGAGCTTTGTGTCCGTCATCGCGCTTTTCTCCTTCCTCGGCATCACGCTCGGCGTTGCGACCTTGATCGTCGTCATGTCCGTGATGAATGGTTTTCACAAGGAATTGCTCGACAAGATCGTCGGCATCAACGGGCATATTTTTCTTCAGGCCGCCGAAACGCCCTTTGCCGATTACGACGAGGTGGTGCGGCAGGTGGCGGCAGTCCCGGGCGTCGAATTGGCGGTGCCAATGATCGAAAGCCCGGCGGCGGCTTCGACCAGCAATATGGCCTTCGCGCTCGTGCGGGGACTAAGAGAAGCCGACATCAAGCGTCTCCCGGGAATTGCTCATAACGTCAAATCCGGCACGCTTGATGGTTTCGATACGGCGGGCGGTGTCGCGATCGGCCAGAGGCTCGCCGAAAATCTCGGCCTGCGTATAGGCCACAAGGTCAAAATCCTGACCGCCAATGGCGCGCAAACGCCCTTCGGCATTACCCCGCGCAGCAAGGTCTATCCGGTCACGGCGATCTTTCAGATCGGCATGGCGGAATTCGATAATCTCTTCGTCTATGTGGCCTTTCCCGAGGCGCAGGGCTTTTTTAACAAGGATAATCAGGCAAGTGTCATCGAAATTTTCGTGACCAAACCGGAAGAGATCGACGCCGTCAAAGACAGGATCGAGCGGGCAGTCATGCGGCCGATGATCATGACCGACTGGCGCGAGCGCAACAAAACATTTTTCGACGCGCTGAATGTCGAGCGCAATGTGATGTTTATTATCCTGACCTTGATCGTTCTCGTCGCCGCGCTCAATATCGTCTCTGGCCTTATCATGCTGGTCAAGGACAAGGGCCAGGACATAGCGATTTTGCGCACCATGGGCGCGACGCAAGGCGGCGTCATGCGGATTTTTCTCATCACCGGAGCCTCGATCGGCGTTGCCGGAACAATTGCCGGCTGCCTGCTCGGCCTGCTCCTTGCAAGCAATGTCGAGGCTCTGCGCCAATTCCTAAACCGGCTTCTCCACGCAAATTTCTTTCCGGCCGAACTTTATTTTCTTTCGCGTTTGCCTTCGCTCGTCGATTGGCGCGACGTCGCCGCCGTCGCCGGGGTGGCCCTCGTTCTTTCCGTTCTTGCAACGCTCTATCCGTCCTGGCGCGCGGCCAACCTCGAACCCGGCGAAGCGCCGGCTTAGCGATAGCAAAGGCCCCTCCTG
>CAYWHF010000017.1:0-10286 GCA_964457695.1 uncultured Methylocapsa sp. | reverse complement strand
TTTGGCTTTTGGTGGTCGGTTGGGCGTGCGCGCGCTGCCTTGGCCGGGGGGGCCCTGGTTTTTTCCGTTCTGGTAACGTCTTGTCCGCCCTGGCGGGCGGCAAGGCTCGATCCCGTCGAAGCGCTGCGTTACGAATAGCCATGGCCCTCCCGGCGCTCCATCTCGCGAAGGTCGAACGCCGCTACGATCAGGCCGGCGCTCCGCTCGAAGTTTTGCGCGGCGCCGATTTTTCCCTTTGGAGCGGACAATCGGTGGCGCTCGTTGCCCCATCGGGCGCGGGCAAATCGACGCTCCTCCATATTGCGGGCCTACTTGAGCGGCCGGACGCAGGCGAAGTTTTTGTAATTGGCGAACCCACCATCGCCATGCCCGACGAAGCGCGCACGGCGATCCGGCGCGGCAAGATCGGCTTCGTCTATCAATTCCATCATTTGCTGCCGGAATTCACGGCCTGCGAAAATATCATGCTGCCGCAGATGATCGCCGGGCTTTCGCGCAGCGAGGCAGCGGAGCGCGCCGGCCAGCTGCTGCGCTATCTGGGCCTTTCCGGGCGCGAAGACCATTTGCCTGCGGAACTTTCCGGCGGCGAGCAGCAACGGGTCGCGATCGCGCGCGCGGTTGCCAATGGCCCCAGCATTTTGCTTGCCGACGAGCCGACGGGAAATCTCGATCCAAAGACGGCTCACCATGTTTTTGAGGCGCTCGACGCGCTTATTCATGCAACTGGGCTTGCCACTTTGGTCGCGACCCATAACATGGAGCTCGCCGCCCGCATGGACCGACGGGTGACTCTTCAAGAGGGCCGCGTGGTGGAGCTGGAGTAGTTTGTGGCTCCATGAGCATACGACAGATTCATATAGATTTTGGTTTGATGAATGCAGAATAGCTCGCTGCCGTTGGTTGCTCGCACGATTTAATGCGTCATTCGAGAGCGAAAATCCTACTCACCAGGGTATCTTGGCGTTGCAATTTTGCGGCGAGCGACGACCCCCATGTTTGCCCAAGCTGCAGTGCTAATATTGAAAATGCTGCCCCTTGGTGGTACAAATTGATCCGCCTAAACCGCGGAGTGTCCAATAAGGTGTCCTGCATGCGTGCCCGTAACAAGTTTTGTGGATGAAGCCATGCCTAAACAGAAGATTATCATAAGAAACCTCCAGCAACTGGACTATGCGTTGCTCAGCAAGGAATTAAATGGTCAAGGCATCACACCCGTTTCTGTAGAGGAAGTGCCGGGGAGATTCGGCGAGCCGATGACGATATCGGTCATTCTTGCTCTCGGTGCCGCGACCAGCCTGACCGCCGTCGCAATTGGCTTTGCCGCCTGGCTGATGAAGCGCCGCGAGACCAACGAGCTAGACCTGGAATTTGATATTGAACATTCGGATGGAAGAATCGAACACCGAAAATTCCACCACAAAGTGAGCAGCGAGAGCGAAACCGACCCGGAGCTTCTGAAGGCGCTCAAGGATGCATTGCCTAATTTCGGACAGGCCTCCGGGCTCGGTGCCTCCGCCGGGGCGTAGCCAAATGCCGGGCGATGGTTTCTTCATGGACCCGGACATCCATGCGTGGGTCGATCTACCAACAAATTTCGCTTCGCTGCCTGGGGTTCGCCGTGAGCATGTAACATCGCTTCTCGAAGGACGGATTCCAAGTACTATTGTTAACACTGTGATGCATGAAATGACGCACCACTGGTGTTTTTTTTCGCCTGTTGGCGAGGTCCTTGCCCTCTTGAAGTACCGGGTGCGCCATGCATTGTTGGCGACCGCACTTGGCCAAGAGATCGACCAAATGGATGTAGCGTGCGATCTTGTCCGGTACGAAGTGATCGAAAAGGCACTCAGCCCAATCATCGAAGGGCTGGCGCTCTTCATGGAGCATGATGCGGGGGCGACCGGCTCCGATGCCGTGTACTGCCGACCATTGCACCTGTTCTCTGTGTTCATTTTGCAAAACTTTCTTAATGCGGACCGAAGGTTTATCAATCTTCTCGAAGTTGACCAATGGCTTCAGAAGAACCGCACACTTCCCACCGGTGTGAAGCGCAAAGTCGATCTATTGTCTATGCCGCTCGACCCAGCCAAGAGCATTTATCTATCCGGTTACCCGGCGCTCAAGTCTTTTGTCATTTCCGGAAATAAATACTTTGGAGGTAGTTATGATAAGCTGCTGGGCTATTTGCGCAGCTACTTCTTCGGAGATTACGGGCTTATCGATGTTATGTTCGGTGACGTCCCAGAGGGCGACGATCCTATCATCATCACTGAACGGATTTCTAATTACCTGATAGACCGAATGCGGGACCTTTTTAAGCGTGACCTCGCTGCTGACGTATCAGAATGGAGTGCTTCAGAGGGACTCGAGAAAACCGCTACCGTGCGGTACTCCGACGATATCGAGCTTGGCGACGGTTTAATTTATCCCCTCCGAATCAATCCCGCGCGTGGGATTGGCCTCTCTGCCGAGGCCGCGGCTAGGGGCTACTCCCGGCACCGAGACCTCTTCAGGGTTCTCGATACGTCCGGCGAAGGTACACTGCTTGAGGCGCACAAGCGGCGCGGCCTGCAAGAGATCCTCAACCGAT
Organism: uncultured Methylocapsa sp.; assembly: GCA_964457695.1. Taxonomy (GTDB): domain Bacteria; phylum Pseudomonadota; class Alphaproteobacteria; order Rhizobiales; family Beijerinckiaceae; genus Methylocapsa. The sequence continues at coordinate 7,696 of CAYWHF010000017.1, read as the reverse complement.
CGCTGATGCCCATATGTAGCGAGTGTGTCGCCGTCTTTGCTATGGGCGACATGGTCGAGGCTCGCGACGCAGAGGGCCACACCGTCGCTCGCATGAAACAGCTTCGCCATTTCAACGACGGACGAGAAGGGCTGATCGACTTTTTCTTCATCCCGACTGAAAGCATAATTCTCGGCGTAATTTTCGTCGACGGTGCCGCTGTCGCCTTTTCATCGCATGGTGAGAGTGAGAAAGATCTTCTCTTCCACGTTGGACTACTCCAACCCACTCCGAAACAGTTGGAGGCAATCGAGCATTTGAAAACTCTCGACGGCAAGCTTATTCGAGAAAGACTAGCAGGCTATGACAGCCTGATAAGCCATGTCAGAAGGCAGTACGCGCGCATGCAGGACGCCATATATCGGCCAGCGGTGTCGATGCATATTTGTGCTCCGGACGCGAATTGGCGCAAGGTGCTCAGCCTGCTCGACAATTATGGGCTGGTCTCTGTTCTGGACACCCGCATACAGGTTCTTGATGTCGCGAAACTCAGCCTGCTCGCATCGAGGCCGCGCAAACCAGCCGAGCTCGAAGCGGAATTTGCAAAAGCACCACGCGACTTTAGTACTGTCATGGCGCTGATACACCTCATGCGCAATAACCATGGGCTGGAGCTGATGGAGACCACCACCGATGACCAGATCGTCTCGGTCATCTAAAACAGGGTGCTGAAAAGCCGCGCCTGAATGTTATGCCCAGGTTGATTGAACAAGCGCAGGATCGAGATAGCATTACCGTTCACTCGGTAACGGAAGTATCTCCAATCGATTTTTTGCACAAGTCCGTTCCTGGCGCTTCTGTGACATCCCGCGACGGCTGCAGGACGGCGGATTCCGAATTTGAAGCAGAAGCTCATGGGATAGCCTCATAATCAAGGCTCGAGGAGCCATTGGACGCAGCTGTATGATTCACGTCCAAAAATCTTGCGGGCAAATGCCCCGGCTGTCGTCATGGGTTGGTTTATCGCGGTCAACAAACGGCCGGCGATGGACGTGGGCTCCCGGAACACGCCGAGCTGCCGAAGGACGGTGGCCCGGTCATAGTAAATCTTCTCGCCTAAAATCCGATCCTCCGAATCGAAGGTGAAAATGCCGCACAAGGGAAAGTTGACGGGCTTCCCCGTGGGTGGCAGACCTTTCCAAGCGCCCGTATGTGTGCCGCTAATGGTCGCCTCCAGAATCACCGCATCCTCAGTCACGTAGCGATTTCTCACTTCGATTCGGAAATCAGCCGCGGCCGAGAGCGTTTCCTTGTAGTAGAGTTGGACCCGGTCGCGCCCGATGCGATGGTCGTCCCAAGGTTCGTCATCGTAACGAGCATCTGGGCCGAAAGTACCGAGGATGCCGTCGAGATCATGCAAGTTCTCGAGTCGGACATGTTCCTCGACAAGCCGGACTCGGGCGTTCATTCTGGCTTCGTTTGTCTCCATTTCGCGGCCTCCGATAGTGTGGCCCTACGGTTCATGGCTAACGCCGTAATGCACCTCAGTCACACGCAAACCTGCTTTACACTCCCGCCAGTGCGCGCAATGGCGCCAGCCCGTAGCGCCACGGTTGACGAATAGGAAGTTCAGGTTAAGTTCGGGTTCTTTCTGACCTGTGCTTCGCGGAAATTCAAGTGTCACGAACCAATGGAGCGCATGAAATGAAACGTTTTCTGCTAACTGCCGCAGCACTATCTCTCGGCTCTTTGCCTGGCTTTGCGCAGACTGCGGCACCGCCTTCCGCCACGCTCCCAGCTCCTGCGCCGGCGGCACAACAGACCGGCAAAGACATCTGGGCGCAATGCCGCGCGGAAGCGCAAGCCAAGGGGCTGAAAGGTCCATTGAAGAGAGCTGCGGTTCAGGAGTGCTTTGCGCAGGCTAGGCCCGATCTTGCAGCGGCCAACGCCTGCCGCAAGCAGGGCAAGGATAAAGGGCTCTTCGGCCAGGAACTCAACAATTTCGTCAAGGGCTGCAAGGCCGGTAAAACCTGATCCGCCTCAATCTGAAAGCGACGAGAATTTTTCATGCGCAATACATCAAACCGTATTGTGGTGAACAGCTTCGTTGTTTTTGAGGCCCGGCGCGGGCGTCTCTTTTGCCGAACCCGTCATCGTCGAACGCGCTATGCCCGGTCCCATTGTCGCGGTCGTCCCGCAGGCGCCCCGCGCCGGGCCTCGCCTGGGTTCCAGGCCATTGGGGCTGGGAAGGCACGCGTGGAATTGGCATCCAGGGATCTGGTTCCGCCCTTGAGGAGCTAGGCGGCCAACAGGATTCGAAAGTGCTCGCCAAGCAGGTGCTTTCGAAAAGTGCCCTACGTGCGCCTTGAATGAGTCGGGTGTTCGCTCCGCGCCGTCGCGCCGAAGATGCGCTCAAATGTTTCGCGCAGGGCAGCATCGACCTCGCTCATGCTCGCTTGCACGCCGAGATCGCGAAGGCTCGTTACCCCCAAATGCGACGCCGAAATGCCGCAGGGAACAATGCCGGAAAAATGCGCGAGATCCGGCGCGACATTGAGCGCAATCCCATGGTAGGTCACCCACCGCCTAACCCTGATGCCGATCGCCGCGATTTTGTCCTCGGCGATCTCGCCGCCTAAGCCACGTGGTTTTTCTGGCCGCGTAACCCAGATCCCGATGCGGCCCTCCCGACGCTCGCCCTTGACGCCGAGCCTGCTCAGCGTTGCGACGATCCACGCTTCCAGCGCGCAAACAAAAGCACGCAAATCGGGCTTCCGGCGGTTGAGATCGAGCATCACGTAAATCACCCGCTGGCCAGGTCCGTGATAGGTGAATTGCCCGCCCCGCCCCGTCTTATGCACGGGAAAACGCGCGTCGCGAAGGTCCTTGTCCCGCGCGGAAGTTCCGGCCGTATAAAGCGGCGGATGTTCGAGCAGCCAGATTAATTCCGGCGCGTTGCCATCCGCGATAGCCGCGGCGCGCGCCTCCATCAAAGCCACGGCCTCCATGTAGGGCACGGGCTTGTCCGAAGCCCGCCATTCGGTCGGCGCGTTATTGCGAGGCACCATGGAAATAAGTGGTTTTTCTCAGATCATGGGCCTATTTTAGCCGCTTGTTTGGAATGTTGCACGCTGGCCTTCGCGGCGGGCAATCTTGCCACGCGGGCGGCGATTTGTTAGACGACGCAGCTGCGCGCAGAGGCCGTTTGCGTTTTCTGCCGCGCCAAGAATCGCGGCCATGGCGGAAGTGGTAGACGCGCTAGCTTGAGGTGCTAGTTGGGCAACCAGTGGAGGTTCGAGTCCTCTTGGCCGCACCATCATTTAGCTTTGCTTCGCCGGCAAAAACTCTTTGCCAAACGGGGACCGTCCACACAAGACGAATCAACTTTTGGGGCGCGCCCGGTACCAGAGGCGCTTCGGCGCGGGATTTTATTTCGCCGTCGTGGACGGGTTCGCCGGTTGGGACGCGGCTTCGGCAGGGCTGCCGCCCGGAGCCGGCGGAGCCTGTTCTGCGGGCGGCTTGATCGCGCGGCGCATCCGCGCAAACACTTCCGTGATGATTTTTTCGGTCGCCGACGTCCAGCCCGCGGGGGCTGAGCGGAGCGGCGGCGGCGCAGTGCCCGGCACGATGTGGACGATTTTATAGCCGCGCTTTTTTAGCTCTTGCATGAATGCGGGCAGCATGTCCGCCGTCTGCTGCTTGATGTCGTGGAAAAGCACGATCCCGCGCCCCTCCTTGTCGAGGCGCTCCAAGACCAAGTCGCGTTCGGCTTCCGCGGTCATAAGAGTCCAGTCCGAGGCCCAGAGGTCGGCCCCAAAAACCGCGATATTTTGGCCGGCCAGCCACTTCACAAGCTCCGGGGTATCGGCAAAGCCCGGAAAGCGGAAGAACGGCACCTTGGGCGCGGTGCCCGGCGCGCCATAGGCGGCGATGTCGTCAGCTTGAATTCCGCGCAAAATATCGGCGCGCGCCGCGCTGGCGGTCAGGCCCCGCATCGTGACCTCGGGATGCGAAAAAGTGTGGTGCGCGACCGTGTGGCCCTCCGCAACTTCCCGCTTGACCAATTCAGGGAAGGCCTCGGAATTGTGGCCGACGAGGAAGAAAGTCGCCTTCACGCATTCCTTGGCGAGCGAGTCGAGCACTTTTGGGGTGGTGGCGGGGGCAGGCCCATCGTCGAAAGTCAGCACGATCTCATGGTCGGCAAGCGCCAAGGTTTGCGGATAGGTTTTGAGCCCGATCTGCAATCCGCCCGACGTGCCGATCTCCAAAATGCGGCTGACGCCAAGCGCGTCCGGCGGGCATGGTTCGGCGCGGACGGCCGCTGAAGCAATCATCGCGCCGGCGGCGAGACATTGCACCAAAATGATGCGGATTCGCCTCTTCATGATTTGACCGCTCATCAAAGCATTCTATGAACTTTTGACCACTTTCGATAGGCAAAAAACGCAAATGACCGAGATAGAAGAGCCCCCGCTCCTCGAAACACTGGAGGCGGAGGCGATCGGCACTGCCGAGGCGCCGATCTACGACGAGAACGGCGCCATCGAGCCGGATTTTCTGAAAGACGTGACCGCGGCCATTGAGGCGGGGAATTCGCAGAGAGTGCGCGCGCTCGCCGGGCGGCTGCACGAGGCCGATCTCGGGCTTCTCACCGCGTCGCTCGAACCGGATCTGCGCCCAAAGCTCGTCGAGATGATGGGTGCCGCGTTCGATTTCGCGGCGTTCACCGAAATGGACGACAATATCCGCGAGGAGATTCTTGCCGAGCTGCCGAAGGAGACCGTGGCCGAAGGCGTCCGCGATCTCGAAAGCGACGACGCGATCCACATTCTCGAAGACCTGGAACCCGCCGATCAGGCCGAAATCCTGGAGGCGCTGCCGCCGGCCGAACGGGTCCAGCTCGAGCGCTCGCTCGAATGTCCCGAGCATTCCGCTGGCCGTCTCATGCAGACGAGTCTCGTCACTGCGCCGCCGTTTTGGTCGGTGGGGCAGGCGATCGATGTGATGCGCGCGACCGAAGAGGAGAATCTACCGGAGACTTTTTTCGAGATTTTTATTGTCGATCCGGCGCACCGGCTGCTCGGCAATGTGTTTCTCGACACGCTCTTGCGCGCGAACAGCGCGGTCAAGCTCGAAGACATTATGAGCGCCGGCCGCCGCCGCGTCGCGGTGACAGAAGAGCGCGAAGAGGTGGCGCGAATATTTCAGCGCTACAATCTTGTCTCGGTGCCGGTCGTGGATGAAGCAGACCGCCTCGTCGGCGTGATCACGATTGACGACATCGTCGATGTCATCCAGGAGCAGGCCGACGCCGAGGTAAAAGCGCTCGGCGGCGTCTCCGAAAGAGAAGAACTCTCGGACACGGTTTGGTGGACGGCCAAGAGCCGGTTCCTGTGGCTCCTCGTCAATCTGATCACCGCCTTTATCGCCTCGTCTGTTCTGGGGCTGTTCGAGGGTTCGCTGCAAAAGATGGTAGCGCTCGCCGTGCTTGCGCCAATCGTCGCAAGTCAGGGCGGTAATGCGGCGACGCAAACCATGACGGTCGTGGTCCGCGCGCTGGCAACGCGCGAACTCTCCCGCGCCAATGCGGCGCGCGTCATTCTGCGCGAGGTCTTGGTTGGCGCCGTCAATGGGGCTGCGTTTGGCGTGATTACTGGGATTGCGGCTTGGATTTGGTTTGGCCTTCCGAGCGTTGGCGTCGTCATCGCGGCTGCCATGCTGATCAACCTCATTGCCGGCGCGCTTGGCGGCATTCTGATCCCGCAGGGGCTCCATTGGTTGCGGACCGACCCCGCCGTATCGTCGAGCCCTTTTGTCACCACGGTGACCGACGTCGTTGGCTTCTACTCTTTTCTGAGCATTGCGACTTTGTGGTTTGGACTTAACTGAGGCTCGCAGCGTCTTTCCGCTGCGGCATCGGTGCCTCGATTTTTTTGTCCGATTCCAGGGCGAAGCCTTACCAGAATGTTTCGCAAGAAACATTTTGGTTTAGCCTATCTGCTTGCATAACATTATATCACACGCCGCTGGTAAACTCTCGATCATCACGGAACGGGCATTGGGGTGCTCCTGAAAGGTGAGTCTCGACAACCCACCCGAGTACCCCCTCTCACGGCTGACACAAATCGTTTTTTCGTTACCTAAGACGTTGCGCGTATTGACAAACGCGGCCATATGTGAATTAAACTATATCTAGAGTATATAGCGGCGTGCCCTAGATGACGGGGCCGAAGAACGTCGGCTGAGTAGAAGATTTACTTCGGGAGGGTGCAATGATGGCTATCAAATATTATTGGCCTTCGGTGTTGGCCGTTGCACTATGTGCGATTGCTGGTTCGGCTCGCGCGCAACATGATCCAGGGGTGCGCGGCGGATTTGAAAATACCGCGGGAGAACTGGAACGCCGGGGAATTCATATACCTCGCCCGCCGCTGATCAGCCCCAACCCGACGACGGGCGCGACCGTCAACGAAAACGAAAAGATTTCCTTCGTCGAGGGCATCCTCCGAGCGGGGCAATTGGAGTCGACCTGCGATACATGCGCCGATTTCACGGACGGAAGCCTGGTTTTGGGCGCGGGCGAACTCGATCCGGCCTTTCCACAGTTCCACACCAATTCCAACGGCCTCGGAGCCAGGCATAACGCCGAGCAATGCTTGTTGTGCCACGCCCAGCCGACATTGGGCGGCTCGGGCGGGTTCCTTGTACCAAATCCGGGTAACGGCACGCCCCTGCCGTCGGAAAATCCAATGTTCCGGCTGGTTCCAAAGCGCTTCGGCAAGCAAAACATCGTGCCGAGTTTCGAAACGCAGTTTGGGCCTATCCGGGAGGTGCGGTTTAAATTCAACCCGGACGGAACCCGCGATGGCAGCGTGCATCAACTCTGGACCGTGCGCGGCATCACCAGGGATCCAACCATTCCCGACTGCGCGCTCACCCAGCCGGATTTTGCCGCGGAACTGAAGAAGAACAATCTCTCTTTCCGGATTCCCTTGCAGATGTTTGGCTTGGGGCTCATCGATACGATTCAAGACCGCGAGATTTTGGCGCAGCACGATGCCACGTCCGCCCGGCGCGGGCCGCTCGGCATCCTGGGCCATCCCAACCGCAGCGGCAATGACAACACGATCACGCGGTTCGGCTGGAAGGCGCAAAATAAATCGATCACGGTGTTCGCGGGCGAAGCCTACAATGTGGAAATGGGGATTACCAATGAGCTTTTTCCACAAGCCACGGATGAAGACCCGGGGTGCAATGGGCCAGCCAAGCCCGAGCCGAATGATGTCGTCCGCACGGATAAGACCGACATAAGAAACCAAGCCTTCACCAATCCAAAACATATCCTGCCCGATTGGATGCAGTTCCAGCTCTTGATGCGATTCATGGATCCGCCGAAACCGGATCCCCACCCATCCGCGAGCGCGCAACGCGGCAGCGTCGTCTTTAGCGATATCGGCTGCAGCTTGTGCCATACGCCGCAAATGCAGACTGCGCCGGTCACGAACAGTGCTGTCCTGCAAGACCGGCCTGCCGACCTCTTCTCCGATCTTTTGGTGCATCACATGGGCGGCAGGCGCGCCGACGACATCATTCAGGGCGCCGCCGGGCCGGACGAGCTTCGCACGACGACGCTTTGGGGCGTGGGACAGCGCCTGTTCTTTTTGAACGACGGCCGCACAAGCGACCTGCTCGTCGCGATCAAGCAACATGACTCGCC
>CAYWHF010000016.1:0-14448 GCA_964457695.1 uncultured Methylocapsa sp. | reverse complement strand
GCGGGGCGGGACGGACCGCGCCTGGACCGTGGGCGGAGGCGCCGGCGGGGGAGGGCACGTCAAAGGGCACTACTCGCCCTTTCTGGCGGAGGGCGCGGAGCGCGAGGGGCGAGAGGCTCCCCGAGACGAGGAGGCGATCGGCGCCGCGGCCGCGCGTGAGCGCGAGCACCTCCTCGCCCGTCTTTTCTCCGAGCAAGAGAGCCGCCTCGGCGCCGAGCGAGCGCGCGCGCGCGAGGCCCGCCTCGCTCGCGGCGAGAGCGATCGCGCGGAAGCCCGAGGCGCGCGCGATCTCGAGGGCGAGGAGAGCGACGAGCCCCTCGCCCGCGACGGCGACCCACTCGCCGAGCGTGGCGCCGCTCCGGTGGAGCGCGTGGAGCGCGACCGCTCCCGGCGCGGCGAGGCAGGCCTCGTCCCAGGAGAGCGCCTCGGGCACGCGCACGACATTCGGCGCGACCGCGCCTTCGTTCGCTTCCCGGCCTGGCTAAAAGGCCGTCGATCTCTTGGATGCGATTGCGGATGGCCGCGTGAAGGCGGTGTGGATCGCTGCGACCAATCCGGCCGACACCATGCCGAAAGCTGGCCGCGTGCGCGAAGCCCTGGCCCGATGCCCTTTGGTCGTCGTCTCCGATGCCTGGCCAACCGATACCACCGCGCTTGCCCATGTCGTGCTTCCGGCGGCGAGCTGGGGCGAAAAGAACGGAACCGTTACCAATTCCGAGCGTTGCATTTCCCGCCAGCGCGCTTTCAGTGCACCCCCCGGCGATGCGCGGCCCGACTGGTGGATGTTTGCGGAAGTGGCCCGGCGCATGGGTTTTGAGAAGGAATTCTCTTATTCGCGCCCGGCGGACATCTTTCGCGAGCATGCGGCGCTATCGGCGTTCGAGAATGATGGCCAGCGCGTCTTCGATATCGGCGCGCTCGCCGATCTCGATGATGCCGCCTATGACGCGCTGCGCCCAATGCAATGGCCGTGTCCCCGTCCTGGACGCGGCAGGACTGGTCCGCGGCTCTTTGCCCGCGGCGGCTTCCCAACGCCGGATGGCCGCGCCCGCATGCTTCCGCTTGCGGTCAAAGCCGCGGGAAAACGCGACGATTATCCGCTCATCCTCAACACAGGCCGCGTGCGCGACCAATGGCACACAATGACGCGCACCGGCCGTGTGCCGCGTCTGATGACTCACGCCCCGGGGCCGCGTCTTAGCCTTCATCCGCGCGATGCGGTGCGGTGCGGGATCGAAGACGGCGGCTTGGCGCGGATAGACAGCCTGCATGGAAGCGCAGTTCTCCGCGCGAGCGTTGACGACGCGGTCCGCGCCGGCCATGTATTTGTGCCGATGCACTGGAGCGATGAATTCTCTTCCTCAGGCCCGGTTGGCCGGCTGGTCCATGCGGTGACCGACGAGATTTCGGGCCAGCCGGATCTTAAGGGAACCAAGGTGCAGGTCACTGCGGTTGCCGAAACTTGGCGCGGGCTCCTCTTGCGGCGCGGCGACGGCAATCCGGCTCTCGGGGAGACAACGTATTGGTCCAAGGCGCCGATCGCGGAGGGCTTTTCCTATGAAATGGCAGGCTGGACGCCGCTCACGGAACTGATAAATTCCGAACAGGTCCTGCGAAACCTTCTCCAAGTGTCCCACGAGGCTGAACTCATCTCCTATTCCGATCCAAATAGGGCTGTATTCCGCTACGCCAGCCTGATTGGCGGCATGTTGGAAGCATGCGTTTTCTTCGCCGCACCTCGCGCCGCCTTGCCGGAGGCGGAAAAGGCGTCGCGATTTCTTGGCCAGCCGGTCGAGCCCAGAAACCGGCTTTCGCTGCTGGCCGGACTCGAACCAGGGGCAGCCCCGGCAGGCAGAATGATTTGCGCGTGCTTTTCGGTGGAAGAAGCTGCGATTTGCAGCGCGATCCGCGCCAAGAAGATGACAACTGTGGCAGAGATCGGCGCCGCGTTGGATGCCGGTACCAATTGCGGCTCCTGCATTCCCGAACTCAAAAAACTGCTGGCTGCGGAGGGTGCAGAGCTCAGGGCGGTGGCGTGATATGGCGGCCGCGCTTAACGGACTGACGATCCTAGTGCCGGAAAGCCGGGAACTCGATTTTTTTGCCGAGCTTTTGGAGATGGAGGGCGCCACAGCCGTGCGCTGTCCGCTGGTGCAGATCCGCGATCTCGACGATACGACCGAGTGCGAAGTTTGGATCGAACAGCTCATCGCTGGTTCGTTTCAGGACGTGATCTGGTTCACAGGCGAGGGTCTGCGCCGTCTTCTCACGATTGCGGAGCGAAGCGGTTGCCGCGCGCCGTTTGTGGAGGCACTTGCCCGCGTGCATACGATCACGCGCGGTCCCAAGCCCGTCCGGGCGTTGCGGGAGCTCGGCCTTGCGCCGGGTCTCGCCGCGCCAACCCCAACCTCCCAAGGCGTGCTCGATGCTCTCGCCTCTCAAGACATTGGCGGACGGGCGATCGGCGTGCAGCTCTATCCGGGCGACGGTGGATTGGCCCTGCTCGCACATTTGCGCGAGCGCGGGGCCAAGGTGTTTCCGGTGATCCCGTATCGCTATGCCTCGCAGGCTGAGGCCGATCAGGTGGCAGAGGCGATCCGCATGTTGGTCGATGGCCGCATCGGCATGATCGCGTTCACCAGCTCGCCGCAGGTGGAGCGACTTGTCGACGTCGCGCGCGAAACCGGGCTTGAGATGGAATTGCGCGAAGCATTTAGACGCATCCGCATTGCCGCCATCGGTCCTGTGGTCGAGGAAACTTTGCGCACCCATGGCGTCACGGAAATCCTGCGCCCGGAGTCGAGCTTCCATCTGAAGCCGCTGGTGCGCGCCATCGCCGCCGCCTGGGGCGCCCGCTGACGCGGCTTCGCCTCCTCCGAGCGGCTTGAGGCCTTACTTTTTGATCCCGGCCTCAACTGAGATCGTGGCCTGGTAAATCGCGATGAGGAAGGATGAAATTCGGCTGCGTCCGCGCCCATACGAGTGCTTTCTCTATTACGACTGCTGATCTGGTTGTGAGGCGTGTGGAGCGGGTACTATAGGGATTCTGCGAGGTAGAAGATCGAGGCGTGAGCGCGTATACTTGTCGGCGTGCCGCTCTCTCGGCTGTTGCTGGAAGATTAACGCGGCGGCCGGACGCGGGGTTCTCTGGGTGACCGCCGATTAATTCACGATGTTAGAACGCGGCAATGCCTGACATCACTGCAATTAGCGCAGGGCTGAACGCCCTAAAATACGCAACCGACATCGTTAAATACCTCCGCTCGGTAGGCAAGGACTTCGAGCAAGCCGAGTTCAAGCTGAAATTGGCCGATCTGACTGAATTGCTTGCAGAGATCAAGGTAAAGCTTGTTGAGGCACAAGAGGAGAATCTTGCGCTGTCACAAGAAATTTCAGAGTGCAGACGACAAAGAGACTTTCGCTCGATGCTGCGCATTGAAAACAACGTCTATGTTCCATCGGCCGGAGAAATTGAAGGCTATGGTTCAGGTCCATGGTGCACAAAATGCTTCGATACCGCAGGCCTCCTCGTGACGCTGCACCATAAGCTAGCTACTGCCGTGGGATCAGCCTCAGGAGGGTGGGCAACAAGCTACAAGTACGAGTGTCCCAATTGCAAGTCAGCTGGCGCAACACCAAAGATATGACGTTGCGCACTAAAACTGTCGTTCCAGGAGACCGCCGGCCAAGAGAGGTGCGTCGCGTGAGTGCAGCCATGCTGGCCATTCCGGTCGTTGACGTCCGCGAGGCGGCGCTCTTTGCCACGCGCCCTGGCCTTGGCGGTTAAACCAAGAGCCTTGCCCTTGCGCGCAATTTTTCCGTCTCGCTCCTTAATTGGCCGCAGGCCGCCATGATGTCGCGCCCGCGCGGCGTGCGCACCGGACTCGCATAGCCGGCATTAAAAACGATCTCGGAAAAGCGCTCGATCGTTGGCCAATCCGAACATTCATAAGGCGCGCCCGGCCAGGGATTGAAGGGTATGAGATTGATTTTTGCTGGAATTCCCTTGAGGAGCCTGACGAGCTCCCGCGCGTCGGCAGGCGAATCATTGACGCCCTTCAACATCACATATTCGAAAGTGATGCGCCGCGCATTGGACGCGCCCGGGTATGACCGGCAAGCGGCAAGCAACTCATGAACCGGATATTTTTTGTTGAGCGGCACGAGCTTGTCGCGCAGCTCGTCGCGCACGGCATGGAGCGAAATGGCGAGCATGGCGCCGGTTGTCCGGCCCAGTTCTTCCATGCGCGGCACGACGCCGGCCGTCGACACCGTGATCCGGCGCTTTGACAGCGCAAGTCCATCGCCATCGGCAAGCACGAGGACCGCGTCGCGGACATTTTCCAAATTATAAAGCGGTTCGCCCATGCCCATGAACACGATGTTGGACACGGCACGAAAACCTTCGCCCGGCACGAGACCATTTTCTGGCGGCGTCAATCCCGGAAAATCGCCGAGCCTTTGACGCGCGATCAAGACTTGGCAAATTATTTCGCGCGCTGTCAAATTGCGCACGAGTTTTTGCGTGCCAGTGTAGCAAAAGCTGCAGGTCAGCGTGCAGCCGACCTGACTCGACACGCACAAAGTGCCGCGATCGCTTTCGGGAATATAGACGCATTCGATCTCGGCGGCATTGTCCTCTGCGCTCCCCCGGTCGAGCCGAAGCAGCCATTTTCGCGTGCCGTCGACTGAGACCTGCTCGGTCACGATTTCGGGGCGCGCAAGCGTGAACCGCTCGGCGAGCGCGGCGCGCAGCGCCTTACTCACATTGCCCATAGCGTGGAAGGAGGTTACGCCGGCGTGGTAAATCAAGCGCCAGAGCTGCGCGCAGCGCATGCGCAGCTCGCGCTCGGGAACGCCGGCCTCCAATAGCGCCGCGGCAAGCTCTCGCCGCGTTGCTCCGGCAAGCGAATAAGGGCCGGCAGAAACAAGATCTCCCGGATGCAAACTTGGTTCGGCGAGGCTAGACATTTGTGGCATGCGTTCTTAGCATTTTAGTGCAGACTTCTCCAGGATTCCTGCGTCAAAGGTCTGACTTGCCTTAATGATAATGCTGATGGGGTGAGCGCCACGGCATCAGACTATCAGCTTTGGGCCCGTTCAGCCCATCGTTTTGCTCGGGGAGAGATTTTTCATGTCGATCGTTCTGTTCCGTCGCCGAATTGCACCGCCTACGTTCGCCGTTGGATTCCTTGTGTTACTCATTGCGATTCAATCAAACCCCGTACAAGCCCAGCAAGGTCCAGCGCTCAAAGATTCGGTGCCCACCATCACCACGAACGGAGAAGCAAAAGCGGAAGTCGTGCCGGATATTGCCACCATTTCGCTCGGGGTCGACACGGAGCGGCCCAAGGCCGCCGACGCGGCGCGTGAAAATGGCCGCGCGGCGCAGGCAGTCGTTAACGAGATCAAGGCGCAAGGGATTGACGCGAAGGATATCAAGACGGTTTCGGTGACGCTCGCCCCGGTCTACGATGAGGAACGCGATGACAGGGGCTATGTCACCAAACGGACTCTTCGAGGTTACAGCGCAAGTAACTCCCTCTACGTGCGAATCAAGGATATCGGCAAGGCCGGCGCCTTGGCGAGCCAAATGTTGGATAAGGGCGCCAACCGGTTCAATGGCATCTCCTATGATTATTCACAAAAGGACGAGAAATATGATGGGCTGCGGGCAGATGCCGTTCGCGACGCCTTGCGAAAAGCAAATATCTATGTCAACGCGCTTGGCATAAAGCTTGGGCGGATTCTTGAGATCGGCGTGCAGGCACATTCCGCGGTCCCGCTAGGGCTGCAGAGGATGAGCGCCGGCGCTGCGCCCGCGCAGGAGTCAACCGTTGCAATTCCCGTTGAGCCCGGAATCGAGACCTTGCGGACAGAGGTCCAAGTGACCTGGGAGCTTGCCGAGTAGGGACTACTGCTGACTTGGCTTTTTGCTGGCCAGGGCGTCCGCAAGCCGCATCCTGGCCGAGCCTGGGGGTAGCGGCTTTTGCTGGCTTTCATGCGGGGCCCAGCCGGACAAAAAAATCAGCTCAAATGTTGCCCGCACCCGGTCGTCGGGATCGGCAAAGCGCCGCGCATAAATTTCCGCCGCGCGCATAAAAAAGCCTTTTCCCATTGGCTTGCGCAGCCGCGCGGCAAGCGCGTTGGTTGCGCCCATGGCGCGGAGATCCGCCATGAGCCCGAACATGCTGCCGTAGCGGACGGTAACAATTTCGCTGTCGGCCACCGGCAGGGCAAAGCCGGCCCGCTGCAGGAGCCCGCCCATGTCGCGCACATCGGCGAAAGGTGCGACCCGCGGGCTGACACCGCCGCACGTCTCCGTCTCCGCGACCGCCAAAGCCGTGCGTAACTCACTCAGAGTAGCGCCTCCGAGCAAGCAGCCAAGAAAGAGACCATCCGGTTTGAGGACGCGGCGGAGCTGCAGAAGGGCACCCGGAAGATCGTTGAGATTTTGCAACGAAAGCGCCGTCACCGACAAATCAAATCGTTCTTGTGCCAGCGGCAAGTTTTCCTCATCCCCAATGAGACGAAGCAAGGGCTGATTGCCGGCCGTTTCCATGAGCGGCGCCAACCGGACCAAAAGGCGAGGGTGAAACCGGTCTGCGAGCCAAGCGGCAAGCCGCGGCGAGGGCGTCCCGGCGTCGAGAACGGCCGAAAACGCCCGATTGATCGTGGAAAGACGCTCGCTAAAATCCTCGATCGCGCGGGCAAGGAGAAAATCCTCCGTTTTTCCGCAAGCCGCGGCGCGGGCAAGCCTGCGCCTTGCGAGGCTCCGGTCAAAAATCGCCAGGGGTGTTGTCATCATCCGCCGTGCCGGAGCGGTCTTCGGCAAGTTTCCGTTAGTCTGCTTCAGCGAGTGCAGGAGCGATCAAAGCTCTGAGAAGCATCACCAAGATTTGGTTACATCGGCGCCCTTCGCTAAGACGCTGAGGCGGGCACTCCGTAAGCTTGACCACGCCCTTCGCTGGCCTTGGGATTCGGTTTATGACTGTGCATTGGATGAAACTTTCCGTCGATGGCGCTATTGCTTCACGCACTCTGCAAACAAATTAATACCGGATGGTTCCCAATAAATCGCCGTCGGCCCTCGTTCAAACGAGGATTTCTGGAAGATTCGATCCATGTCTTCTTCTGTCCGATGGATTAGCTTCCACTCCAAGACGTGATCCATAAATGCTTTCGTAGGATTATTGGGATGGAAATTCCCGAGGATCACTCTACCTCCTGGCGCAAGGGCTCGGTGGATCCAATTGAGAAGATTCACCACCATCTCATCATCGAAGTAATCTATTAGACCGACACTATAGACAAGATCCTGCGCGCCCAAGACCAGCGACTTGCGTCCAAGAGCAAGGTAGATCAGGTTTTCATTGTGCAGGCTCATTTGACGGCGGAGTTTTAACTTGTCACGTTTGTCTGCTACAAAGGCAAGTGCCTGTAAATCCATGTCGACAAGATTGGCCACGAGCTCCTTGGGATTTTGCAGTTCGACAAACACGTCAAAGAACTCCCTCGCGGGTCCTGAAGCAAGACTTGTTACCTGAGCGGGTCCATTGACCTGGGTGGTCAAAGTCTTCCGAATTTCCCTGGCGAGAAGGCCTCGCCTGTTACGAACAGCTATTCCGCTTGGGCAATCGAGAACGCAGCGATCCAAGAGCGCACCGAGGCGCCCAAAGCCGCCTGAGGTATCACCGTAAATCTGCTCGATTGACAAAAAATCGCCAGCGTAGCCTCTGGGCTTAGAGTATAAACGCTCCCCATTTGCAGTTAAGAACAGGTACGGAAGCAGTTCTTGCTGGAGCCGGCTGCCGAACTCTTCCTTCATTTGCGGGCTCAATGAGGCAGCATCTCCAATCTCCTTGTTCATAAATGCAACAAACTCTTGGAAGCGCTTGCGTATTATGCCAGCCAAATCAGAAGGAACGATGCCGTCGTTGGACAGAGCGGCATCATCCGCTTGTTTCATGAGTGCCTTAAACTGAGTGAGCTCCGTTTGGAGCGGTTTCCAGGGCCCGCTCTCGGCCACATTATCCGCAAGGGATTGTGCGTCGAGGCGTGCCGTCGTGCGCCGTAATCTTCGGGATAACAGTTTGGCCAAACCGAGATGGAAGCGCGAGGCAAATCCTTTGTCGGCCGTAAGTTTAGCTTCTAGCTCCGCTCTTGGAAGCACGAGCACAACGCTGCTTTCGACAGCCGCTACCGTCTGGCCGGCGGCTTGTTTTTCAACGAACGACATCTCTCCCACGCATTCTCCGGGCCCCACGGTGGCCAGTCGATTGCCGGTAAAATTTGGCTCGAACACACCGAGCAATCCTTCCAAAACGAAGTAGATCGCAGTCGATTCCGAGCCTGCTTCAATTACCACCGCCTTCTCGAAAAACTGATGTTCCGACGCTGTGGAGAAAATCCACTCTGCGTCCTCCTCCGAGAGTTCTGAAAAGAGGGAGATTAGATTTTGCATACCGCACCCTTCAGGTTGCTTGATGTTCGGCGGGGCCCCGGGTGTTGGTCCCGCCACTATTTTCGATGCGTCGAATCTCTTGCGGGAGCCGCCATCAGGTATTGGTAACGCTAGGAACAGCCAGCTTTGAGGTTGCCGCGTTTTCGGATCCTGTTCTCCATAACGATCGCGTGAAGACGTGTCGATGCGAATTGCAGCCTTTCGCTGAGAGTGGCGGCGATATTTATTCGTTATCACTACCGTAGAGCTTCGGATCGTCTGCTTTCACTCCAATCATTTAAGCGCACGGAGCGCTTGTCGTCGAGGCGTCGAGAGACGACTGTTTTTCTGTTGACCTGCGAGCAAGCCCTACGCCCACGCTGCCGCGACACCGATATCTGGCGGCGCCGCCGCCGCTGCCTGGATAGCAAAATAGGGAACCAATGCGAAGGCCCAAGCCGATCGGCGCCCACGCAGCGCAAAGGCGGGCGCTAATGCTCAAATGCCGCGCCAAAAAATGCCGCGCTGCTTAAAATGGCGACGAACCAGTTCGATGTCTTCACGAAGCCGAGGCGGCGCGTTCAACGCCGTCTTCGTGAACCTATATCGTTCTTCAAAGGAACTCGTTTCGGAATTCTTAAAATGAGCGCGTCGAGCTTATTGTATATCGGATGCATAACATCTGGAGCGAGCGCAACGACCGCAGGGTGAGTGAGTCCCGTAAATCGCGGCGTCCTTAGGAACCTGGGCTATTTTGTTGAAAGCGCGGTTGCGTTGTGAGCGGGTGGTGGAGCCAGGCTCCGCAGTATCCATGTTTTTTGGCGTCCGCGATCGTCCACAAAGTTCACGATAATTCAGTAAAGTGATAGCTGAATTGTTTCCCCATGTCCACAATCGTTTGCTATAATCCGCGTCTAAAAGTAGGACCGCAAGTAGGACCGGAACGTGGGAAGGAAGCTTCACAAGCTCACGGCGCGCACTGTGGCGACCATCACAAGGCCGGGCAGACATTCGGACGGTGGCGGGCTCTATCTGTTCATCTCGCGGGATAGCAAGGCGGTACGCCACCGCTGGGTTTTCCGGTTTGCGTGGCAAGGCAAGGTTCGCGAAATGGGATTAGTCCTGGCCGCCGCCCGCCGCCAAGCGGCGTCCGCCCGCTTCGAGCTGGCTAAGGGCCGCGACCCTATTGAAGCCCGCGAGGCCGAGCGGCGCGCACAGGACGGCAAAAAGACTTTTGGCGATTGCGCGACGGCATTGATTGCCAGCAAGGAAAGTGCCTGGCGCAACGCCAAGCATCGCTGGCAATGGCGGCACACGCTCGAAACCTATTGCGCCCCCTTTTGGGGCAGGACCGTCGAGGAAATCAACACAGAGGCCGTTCTTAGCGTTCTGCGGCCCTTGTGGCAGACAAAGCCTGAAACCGCATCCCGCCTTCGCGGCAGGATTGAGGCCGTGCTCGACGCTGCCAAAGCTCAGGGCCACCGGCATGGCGAAAATCCTGCGCGCTGGCGTGGCCATCTTTCTCATTTGCTGCCGAAGCGCCAAAAGCTCACGCGAGGCCATCATGCCGCAATGCCCTACGCGGAAGTTCCGGCTTTCCTGGTAACGCTGCGCGAGCGAGAAGCCATCGCGGCCTTTGCGCTAGAATTCACAATACTAACGGCTGCTCGAACCGGCGAAGCGCTTGGCGCGCGGTGGGATGAAATCGACTTCGATACGAAGGTTTGGACCATACCGGCTTCGCGCATGAAGGCTGCGCGCGAGCACCGCGTGCCGCTCTCAGGCCCGGCAGTTGCGATCCTCGAAAAGCTTGCCGAGGCGAGAACTGACGCCTTTGTTTTCCCATCGCATCGGCGCGGCAAGCCGCTTTCGCAAATGGCGATGACGATGCTCTTGCGGCGCATGAATCGCGATGACGTGACGGTGCACGGCTTCCGAAGCTCGTTCCGGGATTGGTGCGGGAACGAAACGCTTTTCCCGCGTGAACTGGCGGAAAATGCTCTTGCTCATGTCATCGGCGACAAGGCCGAGCAAGCCTATAGGCGCGGCGACGCACTGGAAAAGCGCCGCGCGCGGGCGCGCAGCCTTCGTCGTGCCCGATAATGTACTTTTCGAGGACACCACTGGCCGCCGCCTGCGCGCATGGATGATGGAGCTATGCGACGTTCACACAATCCTGCGATTGCCGACAGGCATTTTCTATGCCCAAGGCGTGAAGACAAACGTTTTGTTTCTCTCGCGCGGCAAGACCGACAAGGCGAACACGACAGCCATCTGGGTCTATGATTTGCGCAACCAGATGGAGGCCTTCGGCAAGACGCGGCCACTGACCGTGGAGGACTTCGCTGAATTCGAGAAAGCCTTCGGAGACGATCCGCTCGGGAAGGCGAAGCGCAAGGATCAGGGTGAGGAGGGGCGGTTGCGCTGTTTTACCCGCGAACAGATCAAGGCCCGGAACGACAATCTCGATATCGGCTGGTTGCGCGACACCGAGGCGGAAGCCGAGGAGCATTTGACTGACCCCGAAGACATCGCCGCTGCCATCATCGGACACCTTGAAGCTGCATTGGAAGAGATCGAGGCGGTTGGCGAGGATCTGGAGGGAGAGGAAGAGACTCAAGTACCGGCGACAGAGGAGGCCGTGGAGTGAGTGTGCTTTCGAAGGGATGGAGACAAACGACGATTGGCTCAATTGCAACCATTGAGACAGGTTCTACTCCGCCGAAAAAGCATGCACACTTCTACGGAGGAAACAAACCTTTTTACAAGCCAGGTGATCTAGATCGCGGACGTTATGCAGACGCGGCCGAAGAATACGTCACTACCGAGGGGGCCGAGGCTGGCCGTCTCATGCCTCCGGGCACGGTCGTCGTTACATGCATCGGAAATCTTGGAAAAACAGCAATTCTACAACGCAAGGCGATTGCCAATCAGCAAATCAATGCAATCTTGCCGACAGACGCTGCAACCCCGGAGTTTTTGTTCTATTGGGTAAAAACTATCAAACAATGGCTGGAAGAAAATTCATCTGCCACGACCGTCACTATCCTAAATAAGGGGCGGTTCTCAAACGCGCCAATCGCTCTCCCTCCGCCTCGTGAACAACGCCGGATCGTCGCGAAGCTTGATAGCCTCACCACCCGCACGGCGCGTGCGCGGGAGGAGTTGGGGAGAATACCGAGGCTCATCCAAAAATACCGCGAGGCTATCCTTTCCGCGGCTCAGTGGTGATTTGACAAGTGTATGGCGTAAATCAACGAGACGGCGATTGGCCGATCAGTCGCCCCTTGGCGCCGTTGTCTCTGATATTCGGTATGGAACAGCGCAGAAGTGCACCACCACACCAAAAGGAACGGCTGTTTTACGGATTCCCAATGTCGCCGCTGGGAAAATAGAGCTACACGATTTGAAGTATGCCAGCTTCCATCCTCAGGAACTCGCGAAGCTTCGCCTTCAAGACGGGGACATTTTAGTTGTTCGCTCAGATGGAAGCGCCAATTTAGTTGGGCGTCCAGCGCTTGTAAAAGGTGCAGCAATAGGCCTTGCCTATGCAGGTTACCTCATTCGACTGTATCGACGGCAAATATCTCAGCAGCGGCGACTTTCCGGACTATTGAAGCTGTGCGGCCGACATTGCTTATCGACGAAGCTGACACGTTCCTTGGCGACAATGAAGAGCTGCGCGGGATCTTGAATTCTGGCCATCGCAAAGTCGGCCATGTTGTTCGCACGGTTGGCGACGATTTCGAGCCGTGCACTTTCTCGACGCACTGCCCGGTTGCGATCGCTCAGATCGGCACGTTGCCGGACACGCTCGCGGACAGAAGCATCCAGATTTCAATGAAGCGCCGCGCTCCAGGCGAAGCGGTATCGCGATTCCGCGGCGGGCGCACTCCGGAGCTTGCCGAGGCCGCACGTAAGGCTGCACGGTGGGTTGCCGACAATGCCGAGGCGATTCGTGAGTGCGACCCGGTCATCCCTGACGCAATTTATAATCGGGCCGCGGACAATTGGGAGCCGTTGCTCGCCATTGCCGAGGTGGCCGGTGCCGATGTAGCGGCACGGGGGCGGCAGGCTGCGCTTGCGACGTGCGGCTTTGAGGAGGAGCTAAGCCAAGGGGCCGCGCTCCTTGCCGATATTCGGGGCGTCTTCGAGGACAAGGACACCGAACGCATGACGAGCGCCGATTTGGTTGCCGCGCTCGTCGCCATGGCGGACCGTCCTTGGGGCGAATGCAACCGTGTGAAGCCGCTGACCCAAAGCGGGCTGGCGCGAAAGCTGAAGGACTTTAAGATTCGGCCAGAAATGATTGGCCCAAAGGCACGCCGAGTGAGTGGATACACGCTCAAATCCTTCGAAGATTCATTCGCGCGCTATATTCCCGCTTTTCAAGCGCACATCCTCACACCACATAATAAAATCAACGACTTAGACAAATATCAAACCTCACACCAGAAGTATGGGTGTGAGTTTGAGAATTCGTCAACCGCATTGAATTCATTTGAGTTGTGCAAGTGTGAGGTTTCAAACCCGGAATCCGGCGTCCGCGCGCAAAATGGCGACACTATCAAGGGTGAAGATATGGAGATTGAGCTATGAGCGCGGCGGCTCTCATTCAAAGGGTACGCGCTGTTGGTTTATCCTTGGCGGTGACAGAAACCGGCAATGTTCGGGTGAAAGGACCGCGCACGCTTACCGAGCGCTGGGCACCGGAAATTGTTGCAAACAAACAGGAGATCATTGCCGAACTTTCCAACCAAACTTGGCTCGAGCCACCTATTAGATGCGAACCGCCATTCGGCTGCGATCATGTGCCGTGCCAGAGCGATACCGGCCCGCTTGGGACGCACTCTTAAGCCAATTCCCGCCCGCCCGGACGCCTTTCGTTTGGCAGGCCGGGATTTTCGATGCTGCGCTCTTGTTTGGCGATTTCGGCGCTCCAGGTTGGGGGCAGTCAGCAAGGATTTCCTCGACGCTATGCCCCGCGCCGATCTGGCCGACGACCATGCCCACTGTGACCCGCATTCCACGAATGCATGCCTTGCCGCCCATGACGCCGGGTTGTTGGGTAATGCGATCAAGCCGTTCCATGCTTTGCTCCTTGCCGATACTGGCCAGAATGGCAGGGCTTTGTAAAGCATCGCCCGCTACGGCGCAGCGCTCAAACCCTTCTCCCCTTGCGGGAGAAGGTGTCGCCGCGCCAGCGGGGGGTCATCCGGCGCTTCGTGCCATCTTTTCCCGCGAAGGGAGAAGGGGAGCCCCTGCAGGACGAGAGGCAGGGGCGCGGAAAAGCATAATTTTTGCGAGCCCGCCCTGTCAGGGCGACGCAATTTTTGTTAGTTGTAGAGCCACCTGGATCGAGAGCTTAACTCACGTCAATGTCTGGGTTGCGCACAACTTTATTGTTTTTCCATGGTCGAGCAGGATAGTCAGCCGGACCCTCCCCCGGCGACGGCCGGGCAAGACGCGCGCGAACGCGACCTGATCGCGGTCGTTGCCGGGCTCGTGCGTGAGCTCCATCCGCAGCGCATGCGATCGATCGACATCGCCCCTTTGAGCCGGATCGAGCGCGATCTTGGAATCGACAGCCTCGGCCGAACCGAGCTTATCTTGCGGATTGAGCGCGCATTTCGGGTGCGCCTGCCTGCCCAGACCATTGGCGAGGCTGAAACCGTGCATGATCTCGTGCAGGCACTGGAAAGGCCGGACCCAAGCGCGAGCGGATGGCGCTTGAAGCTTCCTCAACCTTTGGCCTCCCCTCTGTGCCGGCCGCGGGTCAAGCGCGGACCCTGATCGAGGTTCTCGAGTGGCATGCGGCGAACCACCCCGGCCGTTTGCACCTCACCGTGCTGCAAGACGATGCGGCGGTGTTGGGCACACTGACCTACGGCGAACTCGCAACGAAAGCGCGCAACGTTGCGCGGGGGCTGATCGCGCGTGACGTTGCCCCAGGGGACCGCGTCGCCTTGATGCTGCCAACCAGCATCGATTTTTTCATCGCCTTC